>DYRX01000146.1:1802-9962 GCA_020718525.1 Victivallis vadensis | reverse complement strand
AAAAATGGTTAATAACCCAAATCCAATTTCCCATAGAGGGAGTGCGGAGGCACCCTAATTGCTGAGTGATTTCCGGCCTGATCTCCCTGGCAGGCAGTTTGAAATATTCAGAAATTATAAAAATGGCATTGATGCGCAACAACTGCTGTGTGCATGCTAGAAGATTGATGAAACGGTTCAGCCATGGCAGGCTCTCATCGGTCGTTGCGCTATAAGCACGAGCTATAGGAGTCGGATATTTTTCAATATCAAAATCGGGCATATTCTAGACTTCCTTCTTATTGCTAGACCTTATTATCGGCATAATTCGAAGCTCTTTTGAAATAAAATCATTTTGTCGGATAAATCAAGCAGAATATATGCTAAAATATCTCCTATTTGATTCAAGCATTGTTTAGGATATCCCTTGCGTCTATGGTATTTCCTTGCTGGATCATGGAAAAAAAACAGCGTTCCATGTCTGCAGAACGGAATGAACCCGAATAGTATTGAAGCGAAATATCGAGACACTTGTGTCTCCAGGCATCGTAAACTTTCTGATTCTGGCCTGAAACTCTGATTTGAGTCTCATTTGGACTGAAGGAGAGGTTGTCCAGGACATTTCTTTGAATTCCGTCCAGATTTCTCATTTTTGCGATCTGCTGATCAAGGGTGCAGTAGCTTGACGGATCCAGAAACATAAGTATTTTCGAGATGAAAGAGACGCCGCTGAATTCAGGCAAGCCAAGTTTTTTAATCTGACTCATGGCCGGCAAAGGCTGATTTGAAGTCAAATTGGAAAAGTCCTGGATTTGCCTTGGAGTTATGTTCGCGAGGAACTTGTTTATCCTTATCTCCCTGTATCCGATTTGAGCATAACCCCAGTAGAGAACATTTGCAAGGCCGTGCTTCACATCTGCTGGATTCCTTGAAATTAGCAGGGATTTAATATGGGTTTCGACTCCTAGCATATTGCTATGTTGGATCTGGCAATTTTTTGAAAAGTTGAAGGTCACGGCAGGAAAAGAATAAGACTTGAAAGCAGAGGCAAGCATGGTTGATTGAGATTGAGTCAACGGCATATAGTATCCTTTCTGTTTTCACCATTTATCCTGGATATCGTGGCGGATAAGTCGTCGCATGGGGATGCCGCAATGCCGGTAGAGGAATCGCGGAGACGAATGCATTCCGCCATGGGTGGGCTTGTTCGAGACCCTGATGTATCCATCCCAGACTCTTGTTCCGCGTTTTGCCACAAGCATGTATTCCGGATATACATTGCAGTTTACTGCGATTCTTTCAAGGAGGCCGCCATCTCCGAACTTGTCGTAGTTCCCGCCGAAACCATGGTCTTGAAGCATCATTGCGAAGGGAGGACGCATGCTGTAGGCCTGGCAGAAGAGGGCATCGTAGGCGGCGATTCCGTCGGAACCCAAAAATATTATTGCGAAGCGGAAAGCCCCATGAGTGTCGTCAAGTTCTGGATTTCTTTCATAAATATCGAGAAAGCCGTAAGGTCTTGTTCTTACAAAATGGTGCATGTCCCCCCGATAGCGTCCGATCCAGTCGGGCGGGATATGCTGAACCCATCCGCGTCGGGAAAGATCGTGTTCTTCGAGTTGATGTCTCTGAAGAAGGCGATAGCCTCGGAATGAGCAGTTAGAGAGTTCCTCTTTTATTTTATCTTCAGTCACCATGTAGTCGGCGTAAACGAAGCAGTGGGCCGAATGAGTGGACGCGAAGAGTCTGATGGGATGTCCGTCGAAGCCAGAGCCAGGATAGAATACGACCCTCGACGAGAAAAAATTGGCGTAATTGAAATCCTCACGATTTTCGGGGTTTTGAAGCCAGTCCGGCAAATCCTCCTTTTCGCGGGACAGATAGACGCTTGCTTTCATTTTCCAATTTATCCCTTTTAATTTCCGATTATTTTTTACGCATAGGTGCCGGTCTGACGACCACTAAGGCAGAGAGGCACAAAGGTCGGAGCCGATAAAACAAAAATCCGGAATTTAGCGTGTTCAGCGTTTTCCGTAGTTTCATATCCAGTTCCGGAATAATGGAGGACAAACTATATTTCTCCGATATGCTTTCTCATGCGTTTCATTGCTCTTTCCCCGATTTGTCTGACGCGCTCCTTGGATTTGCCGATGGCGATTCCGATTTCTTCAAGGGATCGTTTTTCCCTGCCGTCGAGACCGAAGCGCATTGATATGACGGTTTTCTCGGTTTTGTTCAGGACTGTGAAGGATTCGGTCATTTTCTCCTGGATGTGGAGTTCGTCAATAAGCGCACTCGGATCTTTTGCGGCGGTGTCCGGGAGCAAATCTTCAAATGACGCCCTGCCGTCCGGCAGTGGGACGCTCATGGAGACTTCGCCGTAGTTGCAGGTCATGAGGCTGTGGACGATTTTAGGGGCGATGCCGGTGTATTCGGCGATTTCGGAATAGTCCGGCATTCTTTTCAAAACGCAGTTCAAATACTCGATTGCCGCCTTGACCTTTCTGATTCTGGCGGCGGTCCTGTGCGGAATCTTGACGACTCTCTCCTGTCTGAGAGCCTTTATCATCCTAAGCCTTATATGTACTATGGCATAAGGCTCGAAATGGGGACATCTGGCCGGATCGAAATATTGTATTGCCGAAAGGAGACCTTCATTGCCTCTTGATATAAGAGCCGGATAGTCATTGGAAAACCTTGAATAGCTTTTTGCTATGTTATGCACCAGGTGCTGGTACTTGTGGAATTTTTCTTCGATTTCTGCTGAATTCTGCCCGATTTGAGAGTTTTGCGAGTTTGCTGATGCGGAGATGAACGGCATTCGAACCTCCTTTGTTTTTTTGACCCCCTACCCCTCCCCTAGATATAGGCCATCGGCCAAAATTGTCAAGACCATATATCTGAAATAATTGAAAGATTAATTTTTCTTTTTTTCAATTTCCGATGTGGAATATCGGCACGATTTGTCCTTATCCTAATATTACAATTCAACAATCATTTGTCGTTAAAAAAGGAGTATGACGAGATGGCACACTTCTACTACACGTCGCGGGCCGAAAGCGAGCCGAGCGTCTATGTCAGGCGGCATCATCTCGCCTTCACGCTGAACTGTCTATACAGCGGGGACGTCATGAAGAAAATGGCGCTTATAGACAATGTTCTCTGCCATCTTTCCAGGGATTTTGTTGTCAATCTTTGGGAGGAACTGCGCAAGGAGCCAGAATATATGAAGTTAGTGGTGAAGGACTCGGAGAGCGGCGAGGACAACGATCCGCTGGCTTTTCCAGAACCGGAGAGACTTGGCCAGGACGAGCACTTCGACTACGGCATGGGGATTGCATTCATCTCGAAATGGTGGCAGAAGCCGATAGGGATAAGGCTTGCGGGGATTATTTTCGCCGAGGCACAGCGAGTTCTGAAACAGCTCGAGGAGACGGATGCGCAGGACGACATCTTCAGCAGGCGTATGGATGAGCTGAAAGGGCTCTTCAGCCTGGACAATATGGACTTGAAAATATTATTCCTTTTTTTCCTTGCAGACAAAGACAATGCGTTTATGGAGATGTGCGAATTTTCAGAGCTGACCTTCTTCGCCGCCGACTTCCGCAGAAGGCTCTTGAACGTGAGGACCTTCACAGGCATGAACATCCACGATATCCGGAAAAGGATTGTCGCCGATGCCCCGCTGATCAAGTACAATTTGATTGATCGCAACGGATCCCCCTGCTACCAGCTCTGCGACTTCCTGGAGGGTGTCAATGACAAGCCTCTTTCCTCGTACTATTTCACAGAGTTCAAAGGCGAGGCGGTTGACCTTGCCCTCCATCATTCCATGGAGAAGCATGTCAGGCTTATTTCCGATCTTGTGAGAACGCGCGGCAAGGACGAGCCGCTGAACATACTTCTCTACGGGGAGCCTGGAACAGGGAAGACCGAGTTCTGCAGATCGCTGGCGAAAAAGCTGGGTCTGCGTCTCTACGATGTGAACAAGATGCCTGATGGCGAAGGTGTCAGGCATGGAGATCGCTTCCGCTTCAGCGCGATTAAGGCTTGCCAGAACAGCGTTGATCCGGCGGATAGCATCCTTGTGGTGGACGAAGCGGACGAGATGCTCAACGGCTTCGACTCATTCTCCCTCTTCCTGGATGAGCCGTTCGCGTCACCGCACAATCCCAGGAAAGACATTTTGAACGATGTCCTGGACAGCTCCAAATGCGCCTGCATCTGGATTTCCAACAGGGTTGCCTATATGGAGGACTCGACGCTGAGACGCTTCGACTATTCAGTCAAGTTCAGGAAGTTCAGCTTCGAACAGCGCCGCCAGATATGGGGCACATGCGCCGCAAAGCATGGTCTGCAGGATCACTTTTCGGACGGCGAGCTGAGCAAGTTCTCAAAGAAATACGAGATAAATGTGGGAGGTATTGATCTGGCGCTCAAGAACTACAAGCGGATCATATCCGGCTCCGGGGAAGTTCCAGGTCCAGAGACAAGGGAGGAGACTATAGAATCAATACTGGCGCCGCATGTCTGCCTTCTCAACGGGGATTATGCATCGAAGAACGACAAGCCGGTGAAGGGCTACAGCCTGGAGGGCCTCAACATAAAGGGGGACTGCCCGATATCCGAAACGATCGGTGTCCTTTCGAATTTTTCGAAATATCTCAGTGAGACGGGGAAGCCTGAGGTCAGGAACATGAATCTTCTTCTGCACGGCCCGCCGGGGACCGGCAAGACTGAATTTGCGAAATTCGCGGCTGAAGAGCTTGGCAGGGAGTTCATAGCGAGGCGGGCGAGCGATCTGCTGAGCATGTATGTCGGCGGGACTGAAAAACTCATCCGCAAGGCCTTCGCGGAGGCCGAGCATTCCGGAGGCATGCTTTTCATTGACGAGGCGGACAGCCTCTTCCTGGAAAGAGACAAAGCTTTCAGATCATATGAGACCTCGATGGTCAACGAACTGCTTTCGTGCATGGAGTCCTTTGTAGGCATCCTCGTATGCGCGACGAACCACAAGCGGAATTTCGACTCCGCATCAATAAGAAGGTTCAACCTGAAGGTGGAGTTCGACTATCTGAAGCCTGAGGGTGCTCTCCTCTTTTACAGGCGCTGTCTGCAGGACTTGAGCGGGGCGGAGCTTTCCAGCGAAGAGACGCGCAGGCTCTGCGGGCTGGGCGGTCTCACGCCGGGCGACTTCAAGGTTGTGCGGCAGAAGAATCTTTTCATGCCGAAGGGACGGGCTACAAATTCGAGCCTAATCACTGCGCTCTGCGAAGAGGTCGAATACAGAAACGGCGCAAAAAGCAAGAAGATTGGCTTCTGAAACAAATACAGCAAACAAAGGAGAACGAGATGAGAAAGGAACTGATTCCGGGCGGGAGAATGTGCAGTCCAGTCGAAACGAGGACGCTGCAGGCGCACAGGGACGACTGGGAGGCGGCGGATTTGAGGAGGAGAATCCGCGAGAAACTGCTGGAAGGCAGAACAGTCACGGTAAGTCCGCAGGGGGGGATAGAGGAGAACGGCACGTCCTCGGAGCAGGAGGGGATCGTCATTCCGCCTGGGAAGCTGGCTTTTCCGCTCTCCTTCTACTGGTACGAGAACAGTCCGCAGACGCTTATAAGCGAAAAACATGCGATGGAACATTTTTTCCCCTCGTTCTCACTGGGCAAGCTCGATGACGGCAGGCTCTTCTGGCTTGGAGACTTCATATCCAACATGACGAAACAAAAGTGGGTGCTTCAGGCGATATATGACCACGATCATCCGAGCAATAAAAATTATGGTGGTTCCGTTAAAGTCTATACTGTAATTCCCCAGTTGGAGGAAATCAGCGAAGAAATGGGCGGCGAACCCATACCGCACACGCTTTGCGACGGCGAAGGAAACATGTATCTGTGCACTGCCAGGACGGAGGACATCAAGGTCGGGAGGACAAACTATACGGCGGCATCGGCTCTGGCTTTTGCAGCAAAATGGATTGCGGCATTCGAGCTGTGGTCCCTGGGTGAGCTTAGCGACTCCGAATTCTGCGAGCACCGGATATGAAGGGCATTGAAATGCTGGGACGCATATTCAGGCAGGGCAGTGTCGCGTTCTCGAAGCACGCGCAGATTTCCATCCTGTCGGAGACCTATTCCAACAGAAGGACGGAGACTGGCGGGATACTTCTCGGACACGAGCTCGATGGCAGATGGTATGTGGTCGAAAGCATTGATCCCGGACTCAAGGTGCGCAGAGAAGCCGCATACTTCGAGTACGACCAGGAATATGTAAACCATCTGTTTAAAACGAGATCGAGACTCTACGCGAAGGGGCTTGAACTGCTCGGCCTATGGCACAGGCATCCGGGAAGCTTCAACAGCTTTTCCGGAACTGACATGGAGACTCACAAGGCTTTTCTGGAGAAGGCGCCGGAGAGAGGCATATTGTCGTGCCTTGTCAATCTCGCGCCGGAATTCAGGCTGACGGCCTACAATGTGACAAAAAATCTTCAATGCCGCTTGATCAGGAATGTCCGGCATGGGGACGGGGAGATTCCCAAAGAGATGCTGGAATTCAAGGCGCCGGAAGACATAGAGGACCGCAATCTTCCGATTGTCGAAAGGATACTCGACGAAACGGATCGCGAGCTTGAGGCGTTGTCAGGAATCGAAGGCTGCAGGACGGAGATCAGGGCATCCGGCGGCAGAATCCTGATTTCGATGAAGCCTGAAGGCGATCTGAAGGGAGATGCCCAGGTAAAGGGGCTGGCAGACCGCTTTGACGCAGAGTTCTTCGTTAAGAAAAACAGAGTATTCTGCCTCTGCAGAGGGAAAGAGCAGGCGTATCGTTTCGGGTGCGTGGAAAAAATGATGAAAGGAGAAAAGCATGGCTCCGGCAAAAAAAAGTAGAGCAATCGTACATTTCCCGTCAAGCCTTCAGAAAGGTGCCCGGAAAACAGGGAAAATATATGGGATTCATCATGCGGATACAAATCGCTACAACATAGTTTCCATATCGGAAAAGTCCGCGCCGGGACTCGAAGAAATTGGCGAGATATTTGAGGATCGCTCCAAAGTTCCGCAGGACGCTCCGGGCGGGATAGTCGGATTCCATGACGACGCGGAGGGCATCGTCTTCTTTCAGGGCGACGAAAAGTGCCTCAACGAAAGCTATGATCTGCAGATGGACATTTTTTCAAGAAATACAGGAATTCTCGAGACTGGAAAAATGCTTGACAAATCTGTGATAATTTCCGGATGTGGCTCCGTGGGCAGTCTGGTCGCACTGGAGCTGGCCAGGGCCGGAGTCGGCAATTTTCTTCTTGCGGACAATGACATCTTCGGCGCGCACAACATTTGCCGGCACCAATGCGGGCTCTATGATATTGGGCGATACAAGGTTGACGCCGTCGCCGACAGGATGAGGCAGATAAATCCTGAAATAAGAGTTTCCGCACAAAGACACCTGATCGAGAGAATAGACAAGGAGAGCTTTGATTCCTTCATAAGGGACGCTAGCGTGATTGTGGGGTGCGCTGACAGCAGAGAAGCGGATTTGTATGCCAACAGAATATCCAGAATCTACAATATTCCCTTCGTGTCAATCGGCTTCTGGGAGCGCGCTTTTGCCGGCGAGCTTTTCTATGCGCTTCCAAGTCAGCCATGCTACGCCTGCCTCTTCGGAAAAAGGACGGCGGAATTTTCAGGGCGCGTCTCGGCAAACAGGCGATTCTATACGAACGAGGCGGAGCTGGAGAAAGCCCATTTCGAGCCCGGGATATCCTGCGACATAAACTTCATAACAAACATTGGCGTTAAGATAATTCTCGATCTGCTGAACATTGGAAACGAAGACTACTCGCGGAGGGCGATAGGCTATCTCAAGCAGTTCACTCTCGTATGCAACAGCGCGGAGTCAAAGTCGGGCGGGGCGATGGCTGAAATCTTCTCGCATCCTATGCAGATAACAAGCTCCATCGAGTTTGAAAGAGACAGCGAATGCAGTGTTTGCTTGGGAGCTTCAATATGAGGGAGCGTCCTGCAGACATAGACAGATTCGGACAGCGCATAGTAGGGGCAGTTCCCCCTCCGGATACTCGCCGCACTCAGAATCCTAATCCGGTGCCGGCGGCTCGTCCAGCGCCACAGCCAGTCCCACAGCCAGTCCCACAGCCAGTCCCACAGCCAGTCCCACAGC
>DYRX01000146.1:0-1702 GCA_020718525.1 Victivallis vadensis | reverse complement strand
CAGTCCCACAGCCAGTCCCACAGCCAGTCCCACAGCCAGTCCCACAGCCAGTCCCACAGCCAGTCCCTTGGAATTTTAGCTCATCACCCTCGCCATCTAGGAATCTCAATCATAGCCGTAGTTCCGGGAGACTGCTATTTTTTGTGCTTGGCTTTTGTTTTGCCTCCTTATCATTCGGATGCTTATACTATTTCACGGGTCAAGAACAAAAAGATGAGGCTTTGGCTCTAGTAAAATCGGAATGGAGCAGACTGAGCAGTCGCCTGCAAAGCAAACAGGAGGATGACTGCATGATCCAGCTATACCGCAACGCTAAAGATTTTTCCGACCTGATCGAGCCTCAGCTCCGAGGGAATTCGGAGTACCGCGTATTTACAGGGACAATTTCGACGCTTGCCATCTCCCGAAGTCTCCCTGAAAAGGCGAAGGCGCTTCTTGAATTTAAGAACGCATTTATTGCTATTCAGGACATTGTAGACAGGCAAAGAAGCTTTCCTGTCACCCGCGAATACCGCAACCGCGAAGGAAAAATATTGGACGGAATCATTGAAAGCAGGAGAAGAATAATCTAGAACGCGAAAGTTTCCGGCTTGTAAATTCCATCGCAACTGCGCAACTTCAATATTTACATTTGAAGCCGCGCTCAGTGAAGAGGTCGAATGCAGAAATGGTGCAAAAAGCACTTAAACAAATACAGCAAACAAAGGAGAACGAGATGAGAAAGGAAATCGGAAGATGAAACCAGGACCCACGATCATACGTAAGTGTTCAGCCTGCGGCAAGCATATCTTGGAGTACACCGTCGGCTCAGGAAACACCTTCGGTGCCCGTTTCTGGACGGACGGCAAGCGAGATGCCCCGATGCTTCCTGACCAGCCATGGCTTGTCAAGTGCCCTCACTGCTCCACCCTCGTTTGGATTGACGAGCAGAAACAGGTCGTGGAGATTGACCCCTGGTGGCCAGTGGGCGGCGACGCGGACAGGTTCAAGGATGCACGGTCGGCAACTGAGCCGACCTTTACTGAATACAACGCATTCCTCTCGGCAGGTGTCAAGACCAGGAAGAAAGAGCGCTATGTGCGGCTCCGGACTTGGTGGGCGGGGAATGACGACCGCCGCAAAGGCGGCCAGATCAAGCCAATGACCGACGCCGAGACTGCGAACCTCCGGGCACTATTGCCCCTTCTTAAGGGAAAGAATAGGAATGATCGGCTCATGAAAGCCGAAGCATTCCGTGAACTAGGGATGTTCGAGGACGCGGAGGCTCTGCTGTCGTCGCGCTTTGAAGAGGGGCTCATGAAGGCAGTGGAGATCATCCGCAGTTTGAATCAGAGCCGGAGTTCGACAGTCGCAGAGATGAATTTCAGATAGCCGTATCTGCAGGAGCAGGCAGCGCTTAAACGGCGAGCCTGCCCTGCGGCGTCTGCATTCTGCACATGGAGGGAAGTAAAATCTGACCAATCCCCTTAAGACTGCTGCTCGACATCGTATCTTTCTTTTTCAGCTTACTTTCTTTTCTTATACTCGCTTGAACTCACGACCGACCTGCAGGCAAGACAACCCGGAAACCTACGTCGTCGTCCGAGTACGCCGGGTTGTCGTGGTCGCGATCGGCAGAATGGCTGGACCTGCCGATGCTGTCCCAGCCGCCGCACCGGTGCTGAAGTCCCCCTTAAAGACTGGCGAAGACTCCCTCTTTTTC
>DYRX01000461.1 GCA_020718525.1 Victivallis vadensis | reverse complement strand
AGCCTACATGGAATGTTCCCATCGCTGACAACCTTTCCGTTATTTTGCTGAAAAATTATAGCTTTTGCCATTGGCTCTTTTACTTGTTCTTATTCCTGCCTGACGATTTAGGTCTCAGGTCGTCAAACATGAGAGAACATGGACTGCCAAGCGTCTCATACTCCGATTCCTGATTTTCCTTGATGGAGATTTCGAAGTCGAGCCCGTCGTAGTAGTTGACATAGCGCGAAATTGACGTTTTGCCAATCTTGGCGTTCCAGAATTTAGAGTTTGAATCTATGAGAAGTTCGATGTGAGTGTCTCTGCCTTTTTTGCTTCTGAACTTGAAGACGCCGTTCTTGGAGGACCAAGTCCCCAGATTTTCGTCGCAGAGAAAACTGTAGCTGTTCAGGCGCAGAACCGCCTCAGATATCGAGGAGGGTGCTTCGTCATCGAATGCAAATTTCTGTATCAGGAATGAATCCCCGTTGTGCTTTTCTGCATTGAAGCTGAAAGAAAAGGAGTCGAAGCGCTTTTTCATTGTTTCAGAAAATCCGGCGTCCAAAACGCTCCAGTAGTAGGAGTATATCTCCGTATCCCCATTTTCCAAAGTCCTTCCATAGTCAAGATTCATGGAGACGTGGAAGCAGGCGTTAGGACGTGCGCCGTTGGCATTTCCCCAGCTGTTCAGCATGACCCAGTACTGGTTCTCAAGTTGAGGTGCATCGTCATTGTAGCCGACGCATACGACTGCGTGTCCGCCGCTGTCTTCGTCAAGTTCCGTCCCAACATACTTGTCAAAATTTATAACGGCAGACTCAGGCGAACTGTCCCACCATTTCGAAAAATCCTGCCAGTCGCTTTCTGTCGGAAGATAATACCCAAGGAAAATGGGTTTGTTCTGATTGAGGACGTTCTTTATTGCGGCAATAGCATCGGCCTGTGAAACGGTCTGAGTCGCGATGGACTTTCCTTCGATGCTGTTTATCGGAAAGCGCGGGTTGGTCTCAATCCATGAACTCGGACAATTCTGCTCCCCATTGCCGTCCTGCCATTCTCCGAAGGGGTTGTCCCAGGGAATCGCATAGCCTACGCGTTCATAGAACTTGACCACGTCTGGAACGTCGCCCCCGGCATCCAAGTTCAGATCGAGCAATGCAAGATTAGATGCAATGAACTGGACTGACAATCCATTGGGAAGCGAGGACGCCTGCGCGATGCCCTGCACGGCGGCAGATATGGAGAGACAGCCCGTTCCTGCCCATGCCCAGCAGATTCCTGTCTCTCCCTGGTCTCTGAGGGTCGAATTGAAATTGTAGTATTCAAGCAGAGATAAGTTTCCACGCCTGAGATTCATCTTCGGAATGATTTCCGCTTTCTTCTGGGAGAGAAAGTCCGTGTGCCATTTTTCTATCGCCTTGCGGTCCGGACGCATGATCCCATGTGTCATTTTTGACTCGTCCGCATTTGCCAGAAGAGTGATGAGAAAGAAACCTGACGCGAAAATGATTGACCGCTTCATTTTTGCCCCTTTCAAATGAATGTTTTAGGAAACAGCCTAAATCTAGCATCTCAAAATAGACTTTTCAATGCCAGAAAGATTTGCGCACGGAAAGGGGCGAAGCAATCAGTTGTAGGAGCCATTCGACATTCAAAGCCTGAATTCGGCGGCGGCCTCAGCCATGGCTAGAAGATTTTCCCAGGGGACCTCTGGTTCCACAATATGCGTCGGAGCTATCACGATTCCACCCTGTTTTCCGCAGATGCTGAGGTTTTTCCAGACCTCCTCCTTGACTTCATTTGTTGTTCCGAAAGGAAGAGTTGTTTGTGTGCCGATGCTTCCCCAGTAGGAAAGCCTCCCCTTTGCAAGCCTATGGACCTCCTCGAGCTTCATGCATTCCGGCTGGACGGGGTTGAGAATGTCAACGCCGATCTCAATGAGCTCATCTATGAAGGGAATGACATACCCGCAGGAGTGGTAGAATACCAGAATATCGGGCTTGATGCGACGGCCAGCCTCTATTATTGAAGCAAACCTGGGCTTGATCCATTTTC
>DYRX01000460.1 GCA_020718525.1 Victivallis vadensis | reverse complement strand
TTCTCAAGGAGCTGTCAAGGACAGTTTTTAGCTTTATTCGCTGGACGATTGATGATAAGCGGAGATTTCAACTCGATCGTATAGGAAATTGTATTTTTTATAATTTTCGTAATCGGAGTCGCTATCGCTATCAGCGGAGCGGTTCACGTTAGCGTACACGATGTACATTGACGAACACGATTACGATAGCGATTACGATAACGATAGCGAGTCTTAGAACGTCCCGGCGTCGCCGGTTAAATTTACAAACAAGGAAGTCCCCAATGAAAAATATATTCGCAGGAATCATGCTTGGCGCATCTGCCGCAGTCTTCATCCCAGCAGTGGCTGTCGCTGACGATCAGAAGTCTGATGATGCAAAATTAGTCTCTGGCAACAACAGCTTCGCCCTCAGATTCTACAAGGAGATGGCATCCAGGAAAGGCAACATATTCATCTCGCCTGCAAGCATATCATCTGCATTGGCAATGACTTATGCTGGCGCTCGCGGTGAAACTGCCGAGCAGATGCGGAAAGCTCTCAGCTTTTCCCTCCCCGATCCGGAACTTCATGTAGCCTTCAAGACTTTCCTGGCAAAGCTGAACGAAAGTAACAATGACTACGAGCTTTCAATCGCAAACTCCCTCTGGCCACAGGCCGGCTACAAGTTCAAAGACGAGTTCATTGAACTCTTGAAGACAAACTACGGCGCAGAGCCAAGAGCCGTTGACTACAGCAACCCGGCAAAGGCATGCGAGATCGTAAACAAATGGGTCGAGGAGAAGACGAAGGAGAAGATTAAGAATCTCCTCTCGGCCCCTCCTGTTGACGAGTTGACACGCCTTATCCTTGTAAATGCCATATACTTCAAAGGTAAATGGGAGACTGAATTCGACAAGAAAAAAACGATCGAGTCTCAGTTCTTCACCTCTGAGGACAGTACCGTTAAATGCCAGATGATGAACGGGAAAATCGAAGGACTGCCCCATTTCGGGGACGAGAATCTGCAGGCGCTCGAACTCCCTTACAAGGGCGGACTCTCGATGCTTCTCATACTGCCAAAGGAAAAAGGAAGCCTCCCGAAAATCGAAGCCTTGCTCGATTTTGCGAAATTCGCAGATATCCGCAGGAATCTTAGAAAAAAAGAAGTCCAGGTCTCAATTCCAAAATTCAGGACAACTGTAAGCGCAACGCTAAATGACTATTTCAAGAAACTCGGAATGATTGACGCCTTCACAAGCAAGGCTGACTTCTCCGCCATGGACGGCACAGATTCCCTGTATATTTCCGCGATTCTCCACAAGGCATTTGTTGATGTCAATGAGGAAGGAAGCGAAGCCGCCGCCGCGACCGCCGTTATAATGAGGCTTAAATGCGCGCCAGAGCCACTGCCGGTCTTCCGCGCCGACAGTCCGTTTCTCTTCTTCATCTGCGGCAAAGATGGCGAAATCCTTTTCATGGGGAGAATCTGTGATCCGACTCAGGAGGAGAACAAACTTTGATTCCTAGTAGCAATAACAGAGGAAGGATCGGAACAGCAATGAAAGGAAAACTAAAAGTATTGTTTCTTGTTATCGGAGCTATTTTAGGCGCAAATCTTCTTATGTCTGAAGAGGAGCCGATCATTCAGTCTATCCCCGCTCCGAAATCCGGGCTGGAAGCTCCTGGTTCTGAAATCCTGAAAATTTGTGCCGCATGGAATATGAAGAACAATGAAGATGGGATAGACCAAGTCGTAAGGGGAGCAAAGGAACTCGGGTTCAACGCTTTTGCCTGGACAGCGACAACGAATGACAAATGCTTCATTTCGAAATGTGCGGAATTAGGAATTCGTCCCTTCAAGGTGCTGGAGCCTTTGCGCAAACGGCCGGGCGCACGCATGCAGAGGATCTCCGATCATGAAATGAATGCCTCTGGAGCATCCGGGCAGAAAGACGAGTATTATCAGTACGGAGGCGAACCCGTTTCTGGAACAATCGAAGTCTTGGACAGGGATTTGGTATGTCCCGGAGATGATGGAATAATTGCAAACGCCGAAAAGGACATTCTCAAGGCAA
>DYRX01000459.1 GCA_020718525.1 Victivallis vadensis | reverse complement strand
GTCGGCTGAGACCTCCCCGTCGGCTATCTTTTTGGGGTTCTTAGGATCTGAGCAGTCCCAGTTTTCCCACTTTACCTTTTCTCCTGGAGCGGGCTTGAAATTCCTGCAACGCCTCAATGTGAGATCCGCCGTTGCAAAATCCTCCTTGCATTCGGCGATCTTCTTGTAGGGGGCAAGCCTCATGCATATTGATGCCCTTTTAGCCTCGTCAACCATGTCGTCATCTTTCGACGACGGATCGAAATTCTGCAGGCTTGTGGACCATGTGAATAAGCCGTTCCACTGCCCGCGCGGCTCACCGTCGCAGACTAAGAAGTTGTTGCGCTTTTCTATTGACATCTGCTTCTTTTCATCTTCGCTGAGCTCTCTCCCGAGTTTCTTCGCCTGCTGTTGAATGTCGTAGTTTGATGGCGGAGGGAAGACTTCGAGAAGATTGCCTTCCTCTATTGTTATAGTGTCCTTTGTACTGCTTTTGATTTTAAACTTCGGGCATTCGGCGGCATAAGGTCCAACGACAAGAGTCTTTCCTGCCAAATCTGGCGGGAGGGAGCCGTCAACGTTTTCATTATCGCTCGATGGGCTTATCTTGCCTTTGAGCGTGACAGTTTTTTCTGTGATCTTCTCCGCGGCCGCATTGATCCTGAAGCCAGATCGCAGTACCGTATTCGAGGATGCATTGGCAAAAGCTGGACATATCTCGTCCTTCCGTATTTTCTTCCAGTCCATCGGTCCTGAATTCTCGAACCAGGCGCCGTGTCCGTGCATATCCCATGCACCGCAGAAAGGATGCTTTCCCTTCTCGAGCGCCTTGAAGTAGTCAACGATATTTTTAAATGCAATTACGCCGTCAGTTATGCCGTTGAATATGTCCATGAAAGGAGTTTCCATCTCAGGATGCTCCGCCGCCATCCTCGGAATATCGAGGACGTCATAGATGTATTTCCCGTCCAGCGTCTTCAGTTTTTTTTCAGGAACTCCGCATTTCGCCCAGATGTTCACCGCCCAAATGTTGTACTTTTTTTCCAGGGCCCAACTGTTTATCCCCTTGTCCGCAAAACCCGACGCAAACACGTCGCCATTGCGCATTGCCACGAAATTTGTTCCGGTGCCGCCCATGGATCCGCCAAAGATGGAAACTCTTTCCGGATCCACTTTTGCAGGAAAATTTTTCGGATTCGACATCAGCCATTTTGCAACCTGGAGAATTCTGCGTTCTGTGAAATTGACGACGGGCCCCTCGGCGGCATATTTACCGTCCATCTTCGGAAGGGCGTCGCTGTAACCATGCCACCAGGTCAGGTGATAGTCGAGCATCCTGCAGTCAATGTGCGAATTTGGAAAGCAGTAGTCAATGTTCCAGCCGCCCCATGCGGTGTATGCGTGAAGCCGGAACGAGACCGGATAAGGCTCTTTTGCATCCTTGTGTGTCGGAATTTTAACCTGAAACACATGGACATAGCCCTCCCAGTTGTCATCCGTTCCGTCAGGATTCCAAACTTCGTAGTCCGTGAAAAATGCGTAAAGCAAGGAAGGATCTCCCGGCTTTCCGAGCTTCTTCTGAAGTATCGCTCCTGGCGTGTGAACATCTTCGGAAACCGGCTGAATGATGCTGTTGACACCCGCTTGCACAGCATTCTTTTCACTGACGGCATTTTCCACCGTAACAGCATAATAGGAGTTTCCTTTTGACTTGATAGTCCTGACGAAAAGCCCTGTCCCCTCCGGAAGCTGTTTGGAATTCGTCTCGTCGTCCTCGATCTGTATCGCCTTCGCCCAGCTTTCCTGATCAAGCTTCAGCTTCTTGTTGAAATCGGCATCCTTGTCGCGGAAAAATCCAAAATGCCTTGAGCCTTCCGGAATCCTCGCGATGAGCTTCGCATCCGAGACATAGCTTATCGGCTTGTCCGATACATAGACATTATACCACTCCCCGCTCCTCGAAGGATCTTCCTTCCATGTGAGAAAGGTCTGCCCCTCACGATAAAACGCCTTCAAATCGCTTACACCCTGGGCAATCGCGGCAGAAGCGCAGATAAGCGCAAGCATA
>DYRX01000458.1 GCA_020718525.1 Victivallis vadensis | reverse complement strand
CACCCAGTCCACTTCCACAAACCTGTCCTATTCCTTCACCTACGACGGCATCGGCAGACAGATCTCGCAGACAGATCCCCGCACAGGCGCTTCAGTTACACATTATAACGCCCTTGGACAGGCGGATTATGTCCAGGATGCCGCCGGCAAGCAGACAAGCTTCACCTATGAAGCAACAACAGGCCGACGTACCAGTATTCTCCACAGTCAAAGGTTCTCTGTGTTAAATTTCCTTTAAAAACTCCATATTCAAGATAGTCATTTCTTCAACGAGATTCAAGAGCCTCCTGTAGTTTTCCGAATATTCTCTTGCCAGCCCCTCCTTTCTTCTGCCAAGATAGATGAGTCGAGTCCTCTTGTCCTTGTTCAAAGAAAAGTAGGGCTGCTTGTTCCTTGTCCCTATGACCACGACTGTGCCGCGCATCACTGGTCCGACTTTCGACATTTCCTTCTGAAGCGCCCTGACTTTTCTTTTGATTTCCTTCGTCTTTTTCGTTTCCATCTCTTGACTCCTTTTGTTTGTGGACTATGCTATATAGCATAGTCTTAATGTCAAATCAAGCGGAGAAATAAAAATAATGGAAGAAAACATTGGAAAGATTTTCAAGTGCCTGCGTCCGGCCTTCTCAAGGGAGGCGGCATTCTCATTGTTTGTAATCGTGGTGGTTGGTATAATCCTGAAGGCCGATGACAACGGGGTCAGTTCGATAATGAGGGCTCTGGCGCTCGCCCATCAGACCTATCCG
Source organism: Victivallis vadensis (assembly GCA_020718525.1). Taxonomy (GTDB): domain Bacteria; phylum Verrucomicrobiota; class Lentisphaeria; order Victivallales; family GWF2-50-93; genus DYRX01. The sequence goes on along the minus strand of DYRX01000458.1, from coordinate 1,312 downwards.
TGCCTTGTCAACTTCTTCCATTCCTCCGCATGGCACAAGGACCGCCTGCTTCTTCTGTGGACTGGATTTCTTCTTCGCGAAGGGCTCGGATGGGAGGTTAATGGAAAGACAGTCCTTGTTGCGGATCACACCAAGCAACCGAAGGATGCACGGAAAATGCCGGATGTCAGGACTATGAGGCAAAACTCGGAGACATCTTCGAAGCCATCCTATTTCAGAGGCCATGACTGGGGATTCATCGCCATGGTCTCGTGCAGGATGGCAAAGTCCGTCGCGATCCCGGTGTGGGGGGAGATACACCGCGACTCGGAGGACGAGAGCCGCTCCGTGAGACTTCTCGGAAAAGCTGTCGAGCTTTCATCAAGTCTCGGAAAATCATTCTATCTGGTGCTGGACGCATTCTTCTCTGTCGGCCCTGTCATGCTCATGGCGATGAGATCTGGCGGTCTTGTGCATGTGCTTGTCAGAGCCAAGAAAAACGTCACAGCATACGGGATACCGGCGGAGGTCAGGAAAAGGAAGAGGGGAAAACCCAGGAAATACGGGCGGAAAAAGAAACTCATCCGTCTTTTCGACATGCAAAGCTCCGTGTTTGAATATGCCGACATACTGGTCTACCAGAAGTTAGAGACAGTCAAGTTCATGACTTTGGATCTTATGTGGAAACCGGTCAAGGACAAACTCAGATTCTTCCTGGTGGAAACATCCAGGGGGCAAATCATACTCATGACAACGGACATGTCCCTCACGGCACAAGATGCCATCAGAATGTATTGTGCAAGGGCGAAAATAGAGACGGCCTTTGACGTCATCAAGAATCTCCTTGGCGGCATGACATACAGGTTCTGGTCGAAATACCTTGCGCCAGCATCGAGAAGACCTTCGAAGAACACAGTGCCGCAACATTCATTGAGACCGGAAAAGACAGCCAGAACGCTATCCGCAATAGAGAACTTTGTCGCGGCAACGATCATTGCACATGGAATCCTGCAATACCTTTCCATGGTCATGCCGGAACAGATCATAAAGGCAAACCGCTGCTGGATGAGAACATACCCGAAGGATATTCCGTCTGAATTCGTCGCGAAACACGTCGTTGCCGCATGCGTAAGGGAATTATTGAACTCCTCCGCAAAAAGCTGGATAGCGCATTTAATACGAAAACGACAGGACAAAAGATTTGATTTGTATTCAGAATCAGGTAAATTCAAGGAGGCGAGCGGGTTTTGAAAGCAGGAAAAACTTATGACTCACGAGGATATTCCAGCGGATGGCATATGTCTCAATCGCCTTGATGTAGCTCATTTCAAGG
>DYRX01000457.1 GCA_020718525.1 Victivallis vadensis | reverse complement strand
CAAAGACTTATATAATTCAATGCCTATTTTTAACTTTTTTTATCACTTTTTAAGGTAATAGATTAACAAATCAAGGAGTGGAACAATGAGTTTTTGGCCGAAGCACAAAATTCGCAGAACGACGGATCTTTCAGGACTTTGGGATTTTGACTTTCTAGGCGGGGTTGATCCGCTTTCAGTGGATCCCTCAAAGCACGTATGCAGTGGAAAGGCGATGATTCCATCCTGCCCGGAAGAGAGTCCGGAACTCGCTGGAAAAAGAGGCGTATGTGTTTACAGGACAAAGATTTGGGTTGATCCTGGAATGCGCTCTAAAATATATTTTGGAGGTGTCGGGCTCTGGTGCGCCATCTATCTTGACGGAGTCAAGCTGGGCGAGCATTTCAACAGCTACGAGAGCTTTGTTCTCGACATTCCTGCTTCACAGAAGGAGGAGAGGGAGCTTGCCGTGGTTCTCGACACGCGCTTCAACACTAAGCTCAATCCGCTACAGGAATATTACTACGACTTCTATCAGCACGGCGGAATCATACGTCCTGTCATTCTCAGCCAGCTCCCCGCATGCTCGGTGCGCGAAGCTCTTGTAAAAATACGGAAGTTCAGGGAGGGGCTCATAGATCTGGATATCCGCTTCGATGGCAAAGTCCCTGATTCGATCCCGGCGCGCATATCCATTGACGGAGTAAAAGTTTTCGATTCGCTTCTGAAGATTAAGGGCTCGGCCGCGACAGTTTCGCTTAAGACTCCGGAGCCAAGCATCTGGTCGCCGGAGAGCCCAAACCTGCATGTCTTCGAGATTGCAATTCCCGAGGATGACTTCATCGGGAGATACGGGCTAAGGGAGATCTCTGTCAAAGGCGAGCAGATACTCTTAAATGGATCTCCAGTGAAAATAAAGGGAGTCGCCTATCACGCGATTCATCCTGAATTTGGCGCTGCGATAGGTGTCCAGAACATGTGCTCTGATCTCAAGCTCATGAAGGATATGGGATGCAATTTCATCCGCGCTGTGCATTATCCGCACGATGCCCGACTTTTCGATCTTTGCGACGAGATGGGCTTTATGGTCTGGGAGGAGACTCTCGGCTGGAACAACAGGGAAAGACATTACGCCGATCCAGTGTTCTGCCAGTCGAACTTGGACGGATTGAGGAGAATGATCACTGAAAGCTACAATCATCCTTCGATCATAATCTGGAGCTTTCTCAACGAGGGATTCAATCCGCCCAGGGCGGTGAACGGTCCGGAATTTTTCACCAAAATGTTTAATCTTGCAAAAGAGCTTGATCCGTCGAGGCTTGTGACTTTGCCAAACACCTGCTTCGAGGATTCCTGGAGCAAAATGCCGCCTTTCGACATCGTCTGCTACAACATTTATCCGGGCTGGTACTACTATGAACTGCCCGAAGGTGTTGACAAGGAAATCAGCGAGTGGAGGGAAAAATCCAGAAAAATCGCCGGAAAACCGATTCCTTTCCTCATTTCAGAGATTGGAGCGGACGCGATCTACGGCTGGCGCGACAGGCATGAGACAAGGTGGTCCGAGCAGTATCAGGCGAAGCTCCTTGACGAGGCCTGCCGGATCGCGCTCGAGAGAGACGATGTTGCCGGACTTTCAATCTGGCTTTTCGCCGACTACAGAGGGGGCGAGGAGCTCGACGAAGGGCACGGTCACATTCTCAGGCGCGGAAGAGGCTACAACAACAAGGGCGTGGTTGACGAATACCGCCGCCCGAAGCTCTCCTACGAATGCGTGAAGAGACGCTTCAGGAACATCAGATAGGACGGCTCTTTTGCTCCGGCATGCAAGGAAAGCTGTCGGTCAGAAACACCAGACCAGGTTCCGCGCGACTGCGTCGCGTGGAATAACGGCGTAGCCTCCATCTTTTGCGAATAGCGCCTTGACTTCAGACATCTGAATCCGCGGCATCGTTAATAATTGTGAATTTTGACCGTATCTTTTTTATAATCAGGGCATAACAATATTTGATTCTTCCTCCTCCTTGTGAAAATGAAAGTGGCACAGAAAGAAACGAGAAGTGGCACTTCTTTAGCCGCG
>DYRX01000456.1 GCA_020718525.1 Victivallis vadensis | reverse complement strand
AACCCCGCTCATCCGCAGCATGGCCGCTATACCTTCTCGAACAGGCTCTGGATACCGCTTGCGGTATTGCCGGATTTTCTCTTGCGTCTTTGCGTTTTTTTTTCTGGGACGCAAGGTTTTTGTATGTTCAAGCTCAACATTTGGGAATTACGCCCGCGATATACTGCTTTCTGCCCCTAATTAGAGCCTGCTCGAAAAGGTCTGAGTGAGTAAAAAAAAATGAATAAAAAACTGAAAATGCACTTGAAATATCGCCGCAACATGTTATTGTGCAACATGATACAACAATATAAACAACACGGAGCGGCGACGATGAAAAAGACGGCGGTAACCGGAGTTTACAATCTCATACTCACCCCTTCCGACACGGAATTGACGGAATTTGTCGAAGAAGTCCTGAATCTCGGACGATTGTATCCCGAAATCTACAGGCGGATAGAGAAGGATCAGGACGCCCTGGCCTTGGCGAAGAAAAATGTCAGAGTTCAGGACAAGCTCTACGGGACGGCGAAGACATCCGACATTCCCGGTTCGGAATCGTGGGATGGCGTCGTCGGATCTTCGAATCCGAGATTGGAGCACGGGCGCCCCCGGATGTCGGCTGAGCTTGTTTTTCTGTTCATGGGTCTGCGCGGCTACTGGGGGTCGGTGAGCGACCGCGAAGCGTGCAGGCAGATGCGCGACTCCATAACGCTGTTCGTTCTTCTCGGCGAAATGGCGGCCAGCCTTCCGGCTCCGACAACCATATTGGAAAACATCAACTGCGTGTCCAACGGGACGCGCGATTTCATTCTTGAATGCCAGCTGCAACATATTATGGACGATGGACTTGACGATTTCGCCGACATCCAAATCGGCAGCACCGGAGTCTCGGCTTCGACCTGCTGGCCGACCGACGCGCTCCATATAAAGAGGCTTGTCGGACGCGCCTATGGAATGGGAAGGAAGCTGGATCGTTTCGGACTCCCCAAGTTTGAAAAATACTACATGGAAGACTGGCAGGAGGGACTGGGAAAAACCCTTTTCAAAATCAACAACACGACGTCGAAAAAAGACAAAAAACTCAGGAAACTTTACTCGGATCATCTGAAAATCGGGCACAAGGCTCTCGGTCATCTGACCAGATCGTTCGAAAAAGCCGCGCGCCATTTCGGGCAGATGGACATGCGTCCAAGTTCCCGCCGCATCCTCGCCGAATTTCTCGGAGCTATCGAGGACGACATTCTGGCGCTTTCGTCGGTGTTGCATTACGCCGGTGAGCGCGTCTTCAATGGGGTGATTCTTCCATCATCCGATAAGATTCTGAGTCTTTCTGACAAGTCTGCCGCGTTCATCAAAAAAGGGCAGCGGGAGTCTTTGATCGGCTACAAGCCACAGTTGTGCCGCAGTTCGCGGGGATTTGTGACGGCTCTGATTCTTGAGAAAGGCAATCCGTCTGACTCCGAAAATCTTTTCCCGCGCGTGTTGAAAAACGTCCTCAACACCGGAGTCCTTCCGGCCACGGTTTCCGGCGATTCCGGCTATGCCTCCCGCAAGGGGTACAACGACTGCATCGAAATCGGTGTGGAAGATGTCTGCATAGGCGGTTCGAAAGGCAAGGCGCTGCTTGGAGAGGAACTTTGGAATTCCAAAACGCACGTGGATGTCCGCAGAATGCGTTCGGGCGTCGAATCTCTGATGTTCACGCTCAAATATGTCTTCGAGTTCGGCCACATGCGCCGCCGCGGACTGGAAAACGTCCGGGCGGAAATGACGGAAAAGATTTTCGCGTACAACTTCGCCATGATCGCCAGACGGAAAGCGGAACGCAGGGAAGACCTGGAATGTGAGGCGATGAAGACGGGCTGAAGCCCGTTTTCATAGACGTGCTGTAACATGTTTACTATAAGCAAGTTAGGAGTATTACGCCCCGACGGCACCCAAAAAGCCTGCCGCCGAGCGAAAATCGCGGAAGAAACGTTTCCGACAAAGAATTTTGAAAAAAATTCTTTGGAAATACATAGACGGTGCATCGTAAAGTGTTTTTGAGTCTTCGATAAAACACTTTTCGAGCAACGTCTAA
>DYRX01000145.1 GCA_020718525.1 Victivallis vadensis | reverse complement strand
GATTACGACAACGATAGCGAGTCATGGAACACAGCCGGTTAAATTTAAGAGTGCCGACAGGATGTCGGCATTCCCGCTGTGTTGGTGTTCAGCTCCAAGGCTGTTTTTTTCCGCCAATTCCAATTCCGAATCTTAAGGTGTCCTGACAATGCAGAACCTTGTCTTACCGCAGAGATCTTTTTCGAAAGCCAGCTCAGAATAGCGTCCGATTTGTCCGGCAAATTCTACTATTGATGGTTCCTGTTCGGGTGATATTTCAAGTATTGCCGCCGAATCAGCTTTCAGATGGCGCCATGCGTCCAAAAGAAAGCGGCGTATCGCGTCTAGGCCGTCTATCCCGCTTTCAAGTGAAGTCCTGGGTTCAAAATCGCGCACGTCTCTGTCAAGATTCGCATAGTCAAAAGAATTCACGTACGGCAGGTTTGCCGCAATCAGATCAAACGCACAGGCTTCCGGATTCAGAGACTCAAACATGTCGGCGACAAAGAGCTTGACACTGTCGAGACCGAGTTTGTCCCTGTTCTTCCGGGCATAGGCGATCGCGTCCCTGCTTTTCTCGCCTGCAAAGACTTCAAGTCCAGGCATTTCGGATGCAATGGAAAGAGCTATCGCCCCGGAGCCTGTTCCAATCTCGCAGACTCGCATTCCGGGCGAAAGTCTGGCAAGAGCCAAATCTGTAAGTTCCTCTGTTTCTGGACGCGGAATCAAGACTCCGGGACCAAGATCCAAAACAAGATTTCTGAAGTACGCCTTGCCAAAAATGTACTGAAGAGGCTCCTTTGAACTAGATCTTCTTGCCAGCGCGTATGAAGCAAGACGAAGCTCGTCTTGGTCAAGCCTGCGCCCACTCCTGGCGGCAAGATGAAGCTCTGAAAATTTATCAAGCCCGAGCACCGAGGACAAAATGTATCTCGCCTCGCAGTAGGGATCGGAGAACCCGGCTTCGGAAAGGCTAAGAGCCATCGTCTTTAAAATTGACGGGATATCGTCCGGCAGTTCGCGGTCATGCGGAGGACTCGGACAAGAGATCAATGAATTCTTCCCGGGACAACTCATGAATCTCCTTTCCTTTAACGCCCAGCTTTTCGGAAAATTTCATCGCAGTTTCCGTCATTCTGTCATGCGTCTCCTCTGATCCGCCGCTCAAAACGAAGTCGTCGCCTTCTGTGAACCTGACGTGACCGTCCTTGCTGTCGAGCCCGACTCCGACAAGAACGCTTTTTCCTTTCTTCCGAGGCACCATCTCAATTCTGTCCTGTAAATTCCGCATTTCGCATCCTGAATGACGCCTGAAACGATCCGTTCCGCGTCCATTCTCGCGAAAGTCCAAGTTGAAATACAATCCCGCGCCTATAGATTAAGGCATCAAAGGCGACCGATTCGGAGGAATTTAGTTCATGGGACTTTTTTATCAAGGCGGGCGCGGCGGATTCAGCCGCAAAAAAATCAAGCTGGGTATATTCCTGCTTTTCCTGGCCGCCGCGGCGATTTCGGGGCTGCTCTCATCTCGGAAATCTGCGAAATTCGCAAAGCCGGCTCAAAATTCCGAGGCTCGTGAAGCGCCTGCGGAAGCGGAGAGCTCATCTCCGTCCAGGGAAATATCGGGAGACGATTATAAAATTGTCAAAAACGGCGGAGAGACCGTTCTTATCCATGAAAAGGAAGCGCCGTTTGTGAATGCGCCAGGGCTGTCCGGGCTGATTGACGTGAACACGGCAAGCTATGAGGAGCTTCTTGACGTGAAAGGCATCGGGCATGCGACCGCACAGAAGATCATCGGGGCAAGACCATTTGCCAAGCTAGAAGATATCGCCGCCCTTCCTGGGATTGGACAGCGGCAGTTCGACAAAATCAAAATCTTTTTGAAGATAGGAAATGAAGCAAAATCAGACAAATGAAGAACTGCGCGGAAATCTCCCTCAGATCGTCAGAAATTCTGGAGGGCTTACGCTGATGCAGGTAAGAGTGAAGCCCTCGTCAGCGCGCAATTCGATAAGCGTGGAAGCGGAGACCAAATCTCTTCTTGTCAAAGTGAAATCTCCTCCGATCGAAGGAAGAGCAAACAAGGCGCTACTCGAGTTTTTAGCTGAAATTTCAGGGCTTCCAAAGTCTTCCTTCTCTCTGCGCATTGGAGGCAAATCGCGATTGAAGCTCGTCGAGCTGAGATCATGTGGCGCGGAGGATTTCATTGCCAGGATACTGCCGTTGCTTTCGGGGAAAAATAGATCAAATTCAAGGTGAACATTTGCGCGCATTCTATTGCAAGTCAATTCCCGAAGAGGGCTTTGCCGAGATTTCAGAAGCCGAGGAGAGGCATCTTTTCGCTTCCCTGCGGAAACATGACGGAGACATGCTTTGGCTTCTGGATGGCAATGGCGTATTGGCGAAGGCCGTGCTTGAAGCTGGAAAGCCCAAGGTTCTTGAGAGGAGGCTCGTTCAGCCGCCGACGGCGAGGCTTCATCTTTTTTTCAGTCCGCCGCACAAGCGGGACAAGCTTGATCTGATCATTTCGCAGTCGGTTGAGCTGGGCGTTTCCTCCATCACTCCGATCCTGGCAAAAAACAGCGTTTCAAGACCGTCGGAGATTTCAGACCGCTGGAAAATGCGCATCATCGAGGCTGGAAAGCAGTCTCTTAATCCGTTTTTCCCACAGATTGGAGAGATACAGAAGCTTGATGACGCAATCAAGACGATTCGTTCGAAAGCGTACCAAGGTTTTTTCGGATCGTGCGCTGGGCAATCTTCTGAGACCGGCCTCGCCTCCAACGAGGCGGCATGGATCGTCGGTCCGGAGGGGGGATTTGATCAAGAGGAAATTGAGATGATGACCGCATCAGGAATGCTTCCGATCAGAATTGGCGGAAGCTTTTTGAGGATTGAGACTGCGTGCGCGGCAGGCATCGCAGTTCTCAGAGAAAGATTGCAGAGATCTCAGAAAAATATTGATGTGCAGTAAATTATAACCATTAGTCTGGGTGCGGCAATGCAGGCAGAGGCAGTTTATGGAATGTATGCCAGTCCTTCCGAGACTGCCTCGAGGCGTTTTCGGAAAAAACGCCATACTTATTCGCACAGACCGAGTTCATCACCCCATCCCTGGCTTAACGGCTAAGTAAATTAAGGAAGGCAGTCCCAAGATGGACGCAATAGAAATGACGGAAGATCCGATTGTCGAAGTGAAAAATATGTATTCGGGATACGGAGACCGGATCATTTTAGAAAATATCTCCCTGAAGGTCCGGCGCGGCGAAATCTTTCTCATCGTGGGAGCTTCAGGATGCGGAAAAACAACTCTGCTGAAAAACATCATCGGTCTTCTTCCGCCAATCTCCGGCGATGTCCTGATCAATGGAAAAAGCATCACGCGCTCGGAAGGTGACGAGAAGAGAAGCATGATGAAGCAGTTTGGCGTCCTCTATCAGACCGGCGCCCTCTTCGGATCGCTCACGCTCGCGGAAAATGTCGCCCTTCCTCTGGAAGAATTCTCGGAACTGTCTCAAGGCAAAATAAAGGAAAAAGTGGACGAAAAGCTGAGGCTGGTGAACCTTGATGGATTTCAGGATTATCTGCCATCGGCGCTCAGCGGAGGAATGCGGAAGAGAGCCGGACTTGCGAGAGCGATGGCGCTGGATCCGGAACTGCTTTTTTTCGACGAGCCGTCTTCAGGCCTCGATCCGCTCACGGCAGCCAACCTTGATCTGCTCATACTCGATCTCAAGAAGAAGTTTGGCACCAGCATGGTCATAGTCTCGCACGAGCTCGACAGCATCTTCAAGATTGCCGACAGAATGGTAATTCTCGACAAGGAGGCAAAGGGAATTGTTGCAGAGGGAAGCCCCTATGAGCTGAGGGATTCTCCGCAAAGCAATCCAAAGGTCAGAGAATTTTTAGACAGAAAAGGATTGTCAAGGACAATGACGAGAGATGAATTGGGATCGGGGATATGCTCAGGCAATCCTCGCTTCTCCTGTAGGTGAATATCCATCCTCGTATGTCTGGATTTACAATGCTGAAGCGGATTGGGTGAACTTCCTATAGTTTTTCATTTTAATGAATTCAAATTGTTAAGTTATTTCCCTTGAAAAACTTTGGAGAAATACTGAAGAGCCGATGCAAGGAAGATCCGACATTGCGAGGACGAGGCTTTATTTAGGGAGAAAATACATTTTCCCAGGCTCGATCAGGCTCTGCCACGATGACGAGGCGTTGAAGCCAAAATTGATCCTCATTTCCTTTTCTGGCGCGCTCATTTCGCTGAATATGTCGAAAAAGGAAAACCTGTTGGCATATTTAACCAGCCTGTAATTGCCGATTCCCGCCAATTCCGCCGCCTTGCTGACGGCATCGTCGAAATAGCCCAACTGGTCAACAAGGCCTAGCTCCAGGGCATCCTTGCCGGAAATGACGCGCCCGTCTCCGATGCTCGTGCCGCGGACTTTTTCCTCCGTCAGCCCTTTCGACGCGCGCCCAGCGGCGACGATTTTAACGAATTCCGAGTAGCATTCGTCAACCAGGTGCTGGACAATCTGTTTCTCCTCCTCTGTGCGGACTTTCGATCCGTCAAGCATGTCTTTCATGGCGCCAGACTTGTATGTTTCGGAGTGCACCCCGATCTTGTCGAGAAGACCTTTGTAGTTGAAGCCCTGTATTATGACTCCGATACTCCCGGTCAATGTCAGCCTGTTTGCGACAATGTGGTTGCTCGGCGCGGCGATGTAATATCCTCCGCTTGCCGCTATTGACTCCATCGAGGACACGAGAATTATGCCTTGATCCTTGATTTCCAGAAGTTTACGATGTATCCGATCGGCGGCGTTCACCTCGCCTCCCGGCGTGTCCAGCTTCAGAATAACAGCCTTGACATTGTCATCTTTCCCAGCCTGATCGAGCATTTCGCATATCGTGTCCGCGTTTGCAACATCTGAAAAACCGTCCGATCCGCCCAAAATAATCCCGCGGACGTCAATGATCAGGATTTTGTCCGAATCAAGCATGCCGCCGGATATGCATTCTTCCTTGAAGCTTTTTGGATAGAACTGCTTGCTGGCGGCAAGCTGGGGAACCGAGGAGAGGGATTCTATGCCTGCCGCGAGCGCAAAGACTAGCGCAAAAACAGCGAAGAGAATTGCGACGGCAGACGCTATCCCTAAAATTATCAGAGTGTTGAGCAGACAGCCGCGCTTCTTTTTTTCGGCGCGCGGAGGAAGACCTCCACCATGCTGATCTCCGCAGTTCCTGTTTCCGTAGGCGGCTCTAGCTCTGATTGGCGGGGGCTCCTCGTGCCTGCATCCGCAATCTTGTCCCTGCCCCCCTGCGCCCAAATCGCAGGTGCCAGCCGCTTCTTGAAGATTTTCGTCAGTCCTGTCAGATCCGCTGTTTTCCATTGTATTGTTCCAATTATTCTGTTGTTGCCGAAAAATGAGCGACCGATAATATTGGCGCTGTCAGCCAAGAATGCAAGCCGAGCGAATGCACCGAATCTCTTCTTCCTGTTTTCTCCCTGAAAGTGTATAACTATGGACTGATGCACCTTTGCCGCGACCTGGATATTTTTGCAAGCCCACCCCTGGCGGTCTCCTTGTATGAATCGTTCATGTCGCGTCCAGTGGCGTTCATGACTTCGAGCACCTCGTCGAAGGAAATTCTGTGCTTTCCATCGGAGAGGAGCGAATAGTCGGCGCAGTCCATTGCGCGTAGCGCGGCGAAGCAATTTCTCTCGATGCATGGGATCTGCACGAGCCCGTCAATCGGATCGCATGTGAGTCCAAGATGATGCTCAAGCCCCATTTCGGCGGCATATTCTATTTGCCCGGGGGTTCCGCCCATGAGCTGGGCGGCGGCGGCCGCCGCCATCGCGCATGCCACACCAATTTCTCCCTGGCATCCAACCTGGGCGCCGGAGATTGAAGCGTTTGACTTTGCGAGATTTCCAAAAAGCGCCGCGCTAGCGAGAGCCTTCGCTATTTCCGAGTCGTCAGTTCCGTGAAATTCGCTGAAGTATCTCAGAACTGCGGGCAGGACTCCTGCTGAGCCGCAGGTTGGTGCGGTGACTATTCTCGAGCCTGACGCATTTTCTTCCGCTACGGCAAGGGCGAAAGCTGAGATCATGCCCGACTTTCTGAATATCGGAGCATTCCTGCCTGCCTTCAGATAAAAAGATCTGGCCTTTCTTTCGAGGCGAAGAGAACCAGGCAGAACACCCTGGCACTTCAAGCCTCTTGCCAGCGAATCCATCATTGCGGCGCGTATCCCATCGAGATGAACCAAGATCTCATCTCCCTCGCAGTCAACGACATACTGCCAATATGAAATCCCGGAACTGCCAAGATGCGACAGTATTTCCGCGCTCGTCTTGAATGGATAAACGCAAGTTTCCGCAGGTCGTGAGGCATCCTCCTCGACGATTTCTCCGCCGCCGACGCTGAAATAGGCTTTGCTTGCGATGACTCGCGATTCCTGGTCAAGCCCTTCGAAAAGCATGCCGTTCGGATGAAAGGGCAAAGAAGTTTCCGGCTTCCATATTATCTCGGTCCTGTCGGCTGAAAGAACGTCCAATATGGCGACATCGCTCAAATGCCCCCTGCCGGTCGCGGCAAGACTGCCGTAGAGGGTGGTCCTGAACTTGTGAGCTCCGGGGCATAGAATGAGAAAGCGTTTTGCCGCCGCCTCGGGTCCCATCGTATGGCTCGAAGAAGGACCGCGCCCCTCTTTGTAAAGTTTTCTTATGCTATCCATATCCGGCTCATCCCTTCGAATTCCTCTTTCTGATTTTTGCGGACTTCGCAAGGATTGCAGAAATCAGCGCCTTGTCCCGGTAGAACTTGTCTCCGCATATGCCGCAATACTTTTTCCAGAATCTGAGCATGTCGGTCCGAGTCAGCAGTTCCGCCGAGGAGAAATGCAGTTGCGCAAGATCCTTGATTCGCCAGCGCCTGGAAAATGCATCGCCCATGATCGCCCTCTGAAGGTCTATGATAAAGATTTCATCTGTTTCAGTTTTGACAAAAAAGTGCAGAAGATATAAATCCTGGTGCGCGAAGCTCATCGAATGCATTTTCCCGGCAATCCCGGCAATTCTTCCAATCAGACACCCCTTCGGCTTCGAATCACGCATTTCCGCGAATTCCGCAAAGAGCTCGGAGGCTCTGAGATAGTTCTGGACGCCGGCGAGAATGATGAATGTCCCCTTTGAGGCTTTTCCGACAGCAATTGGCTCAGGAGACAGAATGTCCGCCGCCATGAATGCAAGACCCGCCTCCCACTCGTGGAAAGCGCAGTCCCTAAAAAGCGGCTTGAATGAAAAAAACGATTTGAAGTATTCCTTAAGCGGTAGTGGAGAATATCGCTTTATATAAACTTCAAGGTGTCCGCCTGAAATGGGATCCTTAAGAAATGCCCTCGATGTCCCCCTCTCCTTGAGTATCTTCTTCACATTTTCGGAGGGAAGATTCCAAAGAGTCTCCGCGCTCGACAAGGCATTGGACGCCAATAGCTCTTCGTACTTGGCGTTCACCAGCAGTCTGCCAGAATCTTTTGTCAAAACTTCAATTTTCATATTGCTACCGGAAGGCGAAAGAGGCGTTTCAATGAAGAAGCCTAAGTCTACGCATTCTGAAAAAATGCGCCCTTAATCTAATCTGTCAAGGAGCAGTGGAAAGCGGCAAAGGCGATTTTTCTGAAAAATAGATCCGCCTTCATTGGCCGCTGGACATATTGGAAACAGGGTATATATTCGCCCAGCCTTATTCTGGAGGCATGGAATTGAAGCTTGGACTGCAATGTCGTAAAACGCAACATGGAAGGGCGAAGATGAAAACTCCAGCCAAGATATTTTTACTGGCGATCCCGCTGTCATTATTTTTTCTGCTCCCATGCGCTGACGCGGGCATAAAGTTCAAGGAAATTGAATTCGCATCTCCAAAATATTTGCAGAGAAAGGCGAAGTTTTGGGAGCGCGGAGGAAGGCTTGTCGGAGTGCTTAACCGAGCACCTGAAAAATTCACTATCGAGGTGCGGAAGGCGGGGACTGCCGATGCTGTCCTGACTGAAACCCACTACGGATGGCTTAGCATCTACGAGACTGCGCTTATCCCACCAGGCAAATACAGTATCGTTGTGAAAGCGGAGGGCTTCAAGGCTCAGACATTGAAAAGTCTGGAGATCAAGGCAGGATCCGACTGCATACTGGACATAAAATTTGGCGCGACAGTGTACGACAACGGATGACCATGGAATTTGCCATCTAATTTTGAGAATCTTTGAACTTCGCGGATTCAGCCCATGTCGAAACTGGTGGGTGGACTGAATGCCAACGCAGATCGAATGAGTGGTTTTTAAGATTTTTCCCACCTTCACATGGAGGAAGCTTGCTGATGCCGAAGATGCGAAGCACCAATTTTTTCACTCTTCTAGAAGTTGTAATAGCTCTTGCTATTTTCACAATGGGTCTTGTAGGCGCGTTGACCCTGGTCGCCTCAGCCGCAAAAAGAGTCGATTCTTCCGTAAAGCGCTGGGAAAGACAGCACGCCCTGGCGCAGGCCGCGGAATTTTTTATTTTAAAAGGCTTCGAAGATGCCTCAATTCCTGACGAGTACTTTCCGAACGGAGACTACAGGATCAAGCTGGAGCTTGCCGAGCCAGAAGGACTTCCAGAGGATGACAATGCTGAAATTGAAGATGGCAAGTGGCAGTTGAAAAGGGTAGTGCTGACCCTCTGCGATGAAACAGGAAGAGACATTGATGGACTTGAATTCGACAGGCTGATATATGATGACAGCAAATAGAGGCAGACTCCATTTTTTCACCTTGCTGGAATTGGTTCTGGCAACCGCAATCTTCGCGATGCTCGTCTTCAGCGCGGGTCTCGGAATTATGTCTGTACAGCAGAGCTGGCGCAGAATCCATTACAGCTCGGAAAAACTGAAGAATCTCATGGCGATAGACAGGCTTGTGGAGCTTACCTTCAGAAACATCATCCCCTTCACGTGGCCGGACGAGACAGAAGAGAAGGAAAAACCTGTCTTCAAAGGAGACAAGAACGCCATTCTTTTCGCCACGATTCACAGAATAAACGAGGGCGACAGCAACGCCATCAGATTCATCAGGCTCTATTTGGAGAACGGCGCCCTGATTGCGGAATACCGCGACACTCCAATTGTCGAGGGGGGGAAGAATGACGACGGATCCGGAATCAGAAGGGAAACTTTGGCGACAGGCATCGTCTCCCTTTCATTTCTCTATCTGAATAACAGCGAATCGGAAGAGCTGGAGTGGAGCGACGACTGGCAGGAGGAGGATCCGGACATGGAAAATGCGCTCCCAAGCGGAATACAGATGACGGTCGAGTGGGAAAATGGGAGCAGATATTCCTGGCTTCGCAGAACCGCTGGATCTGGGAAGAATGAATCGCTCGGAAACCGAGAGGCTTCCTCATCATCAAGCAAAGATTCAGACAGTAAGAAAGATGACGCAGACAAGAAAACGCCCGAAAAACCTCAGAATTAGCCCGACTTGGGTATCGGAACTCTCGTAGAACCCGAAGCAATTATCCGACGTTGCATATTTTTCCAGTAAATGTCACGATAAATTCCTAAGATTGCATAATCAAGGCGCAATGTTGAATGGAATTTCATCCATGCGTGGCACGATTGCGGCACGCCGCAGAAAATCGAGCGAGCGACCGACAGGACTTTCAGCGTAACCGTTGCCGCTTGTGATGGTCGAGGCGATGGAACTGAATAAGGGGCGAGGCTTCGAATGCTTCGTTGAGGACACAAACACCATGGCGATAAAAAGGAAAAAATCTTTCATTCAGAAAATTGCGCTGTAATTTTCATCAGATAATCTGTAGAGGAAGTCTGCGGAAAGACTAAGGGGCTGTTGCGAAACAACTTCGACATTTTCCGCCATGGAATTTGAGCTGAAATTTCTGACATGAAGGAGGAGCATGTCGGAACTGTCCTCACCAAAATCAACTGTCCATAGGTTAATGAAAAGCTATAGGTTCCCCCAATTCGGGGAGGTTCAGAAAAGACAGCCTATGGAGCCAATTAGCTCTTTTGGGTTAAAACTGAATTTCCTGCCATAAAACACATTTTTGTTGCCAATTCAGTACAAGTTCTTAAATT
>DYRX01000455.1 GCA_020718525.1 Victivallis vadensis | reverse complement strand
ATGCATGTGTCGGATTTGCTTCAATCGGGGTCGGGGTCGCTATCGGAATCGGAATAGATGCATGGGAATAATATTCAATCCCGATGCGGCCGAAGTCATAAGAGCCATGAAGCGGCTTTAGCCGACCATGAGATACGCCGGAAAATGACTCAGGAGGTCGAGTCATACGCCCGATCCGCTTCAGGCAGATCTATAAGGACAAGGACAACTCAGCGGCATAATCCGGAGCGGGATAAACGAGAATTGCTGAATATTTAAAAATCAGTCAATCTCTGCCTATTTGATCAGGCTCCATCCCGTTCCGTTGCTATAAACTGTTCCGGATGAAGAGATTGCGAAGCCATTCATCAGATAGACAAGCGTCTTCTTTGTGGCTGCATTTTCCCAGAGCATGTCGGACTTGCCGTCGCCGTTGAAGTCGAGAGTTTTCACGGCGTTCCACTTTGTCGCGGGATTCGGATCTTTCAGAGTATAGACGATCATATTAGCTGAGCTTTTCGCTCCATTCATGATGTGAATCATTCCGCTTGCAGAAACTTCATGCTCCCAAAGGATGTCAGTCTTTCCATCTCCGCTGTAGTCTGCTCCGTTCACAATCTTCCACCCGAGATCACTCTTCACGTAGGAGTATCCGCTGAAAGGCAAAACTGCTGTCCCGTTCATCAGATACACATAACCTGTTTTTCCGTCGGCAGATTCCCAAAGAATGTCCGTCTTGGAGTCTCCATTGAAGTCTCCGAACAATTTCAGAATCCAAGCTGGACTCTTCGAATAGATCATTCCTTCAGAGAGGACTGTCGCGCCATTCATCAGGCAGAGATGCCCCTGCACTCCATTGATCTCCCAGAGAATGTCAGCTTTAGCGTCCCCGTTGAAGTCTGCAACTTTTCTGAGAAGCCAGCCAATTCCGCAATGCAATGTGCTGACTGAGCTGACATTTCCGCCGTTCATCAAATAGAGCGCAGAACTCCCGCTCTGAGGATGTGTCCATAGAATGTCGTCTTTTCCATCTCCATTGAAATCTGCGCAGTCTTCAACCTTCCAATCTCCACCTCTGTAGATGCTCTTCACGAGAGTAATTGACGCGCCGTCCATGAGATAGACGAGGACTTGTCCGCTGATCTCATGCCTCCAGAGCATGTCGCATTTTCCGTCCCCATTGAAATCTGCGAGTTTCGCAACTGTCCAATTCTTGTCGTTTTTGTCGTAGGCACTTGCAGGAGCGGAAGCTGTAGCGGCATTCATGAAATAGATGAAGCCGTTTTCGACGGGGCTTTCGCAGATGACATCCGATTTCGAGTCGCCGTTGAAATCCTCCGGAGAAACTCTTGCGAAATTAGCAGTTATGTCCATGTCGTCTGTGACATTTGTGACTGTGAGCGGATTTTGGGTGCCCGAGTAGTCGCCTGTCCAGTTCACGAAGCGGAATCCGGAGTCCGTGACGGCTGTCACTGCGGAGCAGTCTTCTCCGTCTGAGACCGTCTGACTTGTCTGACCGGTCAGACTGCCTCCCGCGCCAGCATTGAAGCTGACGCTGTGTGTCACTGGCGGTGAAAGCACCTCGACAGCTCCGATGTCGCAGACAGCTTCGAGGACTCTCGGATAGCCTGAACCGCGCTGATCGTTTTCAAGCGATAGCGGATTTGCGCCCGCATTCACAGCCGGGCTCGCAGAGGCGATCAGGCATGTCTTCGTAGTCCCGCCGTTGTTTGCGGCGGCTGAAAGCAGTGGATCCTGATTCTTCAGATTTGCAGTGTCTGTGCCAAACGTGATGCCGGTCGAGTTTCCGAATAGGGAGTGGTCAGCCTGTATTGTTCCAGATATGTCATTTCCTGAAGACGCGCTGTTTCCTGAGACGATTGTGCTGTAAATATTGAGCGCGAAAGTTTGGTCGTCCTTGTAGATCCCGCCGCCGTTGCCGGAGCTTGCGGTATTCGCGCAAATAGTGCTGTTGTAGATATTTACAACGTACTCGTTTGTGTTGTAGTCCTGGAGCCACAACGCGCCGCCATAGCCCGCCGTGCTGTTACCGCTGAACGTGCACTGCTCGACAAGAAGCGTTCCAGCCG
>DYRX01000454.1 GCA_020718525.1 Victivallis vadensis | reverse complement strand
CTCCGGGGCACGGCGGCAGATTATCACATTCGGCATCATTCGTAATTTACTGAATGCCTACTGCTGAAGGCACGCAGTTTCGTGCACCGTCCATGCAGGACGGAATGGTTTTATTTTCCCTGTCCCCTGGGGTTGGAAACTCCCAGGCTATATCACATGGCCGCATTCCGGCTAAAAATGGCAAAACACCGCCACTAGAAATAACGGTGGTTCGGATCTCTGACGTTCGACGATTTGCGCAAATCAGTCGTACCTATCCAGCGACTGACTGCGGCTTCCGCAGTTTTTTCAAAATCAAACTGCCAGAAAGAACACGCTGAACACCAACGGCAGTTTCAAAGGAGTAAAATACTGAAATTATTCATCTGAAAAAATACAGGAGTCGAAGCACATATTAAAACCTTGCTAAGTTCCACGAATCTTCCAGATGTGAAGCACGGTCTTGCAAATGTTCTTTACTGGAGATATGCGCAGATTGGCTACAGATATACAAGAATTTCAAATTCTCAGAAGAGTCAGCTTCCCATCCTCTTCCTCGACTATGGCGGAGCAGAACTCTGTCCAGCATCCGCAGTTCAAGTAGCGGATTCCCTCAATGAGCTTGTCCTCAGCCATGTGAATGTGTCCGACAATGACCGTGTCCACGGGGGTTTTGGAAGCCTTGACTTCCCTTATGACAAGACGTTCGTAGTTGTTGATGAACTGGATCACATTTTTTACTTTTGTCTTCAGGTAGAGCGAAAGAGACCATTCGTCGAAGCCGAAAAGCCTCTGAGCAAAATTCAACATTCTGTTCATAAAAAGGGCGACCGAATACATCGTGTCCCCGAGCCAGTAGAGCCAGGGAATCTTGCGGATGGCGCCATCGAGCTGATGACCGTGCATGATGAGACAGCGTTCTCCTGCGGCGGTGGTGTAGCTGTCTCGCTCCCTGATACGGATTCTGCCGAAATCCTCTTTTACAAGAAACTCTATGTAGATGTCGTGATTGCCGATTATGTAGACGATCTTCACCCCTTTTCTGGCAAGACGGAGAAACTTTTGAATGACGGTGTTGTGTGATTCGTCCCAGTGAAACATATGGCGCCTTATTGCGAACATGTCAACGATGTCGCCTACCAGGAAGAGCCTGTCGAATTCGTTGTCCCTGAGAAAATCAAGGAGCTTTTCCGTCTGGGCAATCTTGGTGCCCAAATGCAAGTCGCTTATAAAAACAGATCTGTACTTCAAGGGTTTTGCCCGCTTTCAAATGCTTTGTTTGCACTCGTTCAGCTCGGAAATTGACATTTTGACCGCCAAAACGGCAAATTTCAGCCTAAACGAGTATGGATGCTTGTCGGATTCAGGTAATATCTCCGTTTCATCCGCCTTTTCAACCCTGAATTAGAGCCGTAACCCCGTCTTTATTGTTAGAATTGCGTTCAAAAGACACTCCAGTCCAAACCGAGTGGGTCAATTCAAGAATCAGCACTCGTTGCCGGTGCTGAAAACAATCGCAAATGAAAATCCCTCTTTTGAAAAGATAAAAGGAATTTCTTCCGAAGTCTGGATACCGTCGCCTGGCTTGCGCCGATGACATATGCGCGCTCCTCGGAAAGATAGGGTCTTCATTTCAGAAGGCGAAATTCAACCGCCTGCACCGGGACGTTCCAAGACTCGCTGTCGTTGTCGTAATCGCTATCGTAATCGGGTTTACAAATTTATAGATTAGCGCTCCGCTGATAATGCTCGCAATCATGACTGTTCCGGCAGACGGCAAAAGACGCCTGATCAAAGAGCCGACAACAGTGCGGACTATCGAAAGATGTCTTCTGCGATCCTGAATCCAGATGCAATCCTGAAATCGCAAGAAATATTGAGATAAAAAGGTGAGGAAAGTGTGTTAGACTATTGTTATTTTGGGAGGTCGGATGTCTCAATTAGGTCACATCTTCGATGTTGCCATTATGTATATATCTTATTACCAATGACTTATAAAAGATTGGTGCCGACAATAGGATTTGAACCTACACTCCCGTGAGGGAACTACGCCCTGAACGTAGCGCGTCTGCCAGTTCCGCCATGTCGGC
>DYRX01000144.1 GCA_020718525.1 Victivallis vadensis | reverse complement strand
AGTGCCACTCTCATTTTCACATGTTAAATCGGATAAGGAGCAAGAATCAAATATTGTTATGCCCTGATTATAAAGAAGATACGGTTAAATATTCGCAATTATTAACGATGTCGCGGATTCAGATGTCTGAATTTAAGAGTCCTGGATTTAAGGAAAAGAAGGAGTCCGTTCAAGATAAATTCGAAACAAAATCTTCGTATGTGAACCTGCGCGCAAGCATTATAGATGAATCGCTTTTCCTGATTGCGACAGCCGGAGCGGGAACGCCATTGAACCAGTTTCTTTTAACCATCGTGTATGCGCCGGCATCGGCAATCCGAATGATGTCGCCAGGCTTGAGCTCCCGGTCAACGTGAAAATCACCGAATATGTCGCCTGCGAGGCAGGTTCTTCCCGCGACTATGTATTGCCGCGAGCCAGGCGGAGGAAATGAAAGGCGCGGATTCGTCCTGTAAATAAGGTGATCTAGCATATGCGCCTCGACCGACGCGTCAACAATCGCGATGTCCCTGACATTTCGGACTATGTCTATCACCTTCACTACCAGTTCGGTTGACGAACTGAGAGCGGCCTCTCCCGGCTCCAGATAAATCTGAAGCGAAAACTCCTCCGAAAAGCTCTTCAGCTTCTTGCAGAATTCCTCAAGGGGATACGAGTCCTTTGTGAAAAATATTCCACCTCCGAGGCTGACCCAGTTCATTTTGTGGAGAAGCGAGGAATACTTTTCTGAAATGAAGTCCAGCGAGCTTGCGAAATTAGCAAAATCATCGTTCTCGCAGTTGTAGTGGAACATCAGCCCTGAAATCAGCGGAGATACCCTCTCGATTTCATTCAGATCCGCCACACCGAGCCTGGAATATTTGCGCGCCGGATCGGCTAGATCAAAATGGGAATAGCTGATTCCGGGATTAGCCCTGAGCCCCAGAGGAATCCCCTTCAGGCATCCAGAATGCCGCTCAAGCTGGGAGACGGAATTGAAGATGACTTTGTCTGCGAATTTCGCAATTTCCTCGATTTCTTCGTCCGGATACGCAACGCTGAACGCATGTGTCTCCTTGCCGAATTTCTCATGTCCGAGCCTGGCTTCGTTGAGGGAACTGCTGGTTGTTCCGTCCATATATCTGCTCATGATCGGAAAGACGCTCCAAGTTGAAAAAGCCTTGAGAGCGAGCAAGGATTTGGCTCCGCAGTGTTCTCTGACGGCGGCAATCTTTTCAAGATTATCCACAAGCTTTGATTCATCTATGAGATAGAATGGAGTGGGAATCGGAGATGCGCCTTCTCCGTCCCATCCAATGTCAGAGACGCCTGAGCTGACCGGGATTTCGTCTTCTACTGCCTTATTCATAAAACACCTCGAAAATAATTATGGAATTTCAGAGCTCAATGATAAATCGAGTTAGATCTGGTTCATTTTCATGAGGGCCATGAAAATTGAAAGGACGACGCTGAGTACGACAATGGCCAGGAAGAGGATCACAGCAGGCTCGAAAAGGGCGAGAAGCCTCTTAATTTTCGAACGGATGTCCTCTTCGAAGTTGTTGGCGACCTGATCGAGCATTTCGCCCATGTTTCCTGTTTCCTCGCCGATGCTCAGCATTCTAATTGCTGTTTTCGGAAAGAACGGGCTTTTGGCGAGAGCGGCGGACAGCTTTGCGCCGCCTCTGAGTTCCGCCGCGACTGAAGCCAAGCTTTTGCTGATATAGGTGTTCTGCAGGACGCGCTCGGAGATTCTGATCGTGTCGAGCAAGTGGACATGATGCTGGAGGAGCACCGCCAATGTCCTGATGAACCGTGTGATTTCGATCATATGGAAGAGACCTCCCATAATCGGAATCTTAAGCTGTACTTCGTCCCACCACTCCTTTGATTTCCCGCCTTTGCGGATTGAAACAATCAGGTAGATGAACGCGGCAAAAAGGAGAAGCCAGAGCCACCAGAAATTCAGCAGTGCACTGCTTATGAAAAGCATGATCTGGGTCGGAAGCGGAAGAGTCTTTCCAGTGTCGGCGAAGATTTTCGCGAAGCGCGGAAGAAATACAGTGAACAGAAGCGTAACTACGGCTCCAGTGACGGTAAGCACGAAGAGAGGGTATATGGAGCTTGTTATGAGATACTCTTTGAGCTCCTTGCCAGAGTTCAGAAATCTCTGGAGCTCTGCCATGACCTGGGAAAGCGAGCCAGTCTCCTCGCCTGCCTCGACCATGTTTGAATACATCGGGGGAAATATGCTTGGCTTTCCCTTGATCATCGCGGAAAATTTTTTCCCTTCATGGAGACCGCGCCTGAGATCGTTGACGATATTTTTAGCCTTTTCGTCTTCGGTGCCCTCGGCTATGATCGCGAGCGAGCGTTCAAGAGGAATATGCGCCTTGAGAAGAGGAACGAGACGGTTAGTAAATTCGCATGGATCAAGCTCTTTCCGCTTCCAGAGGGACGATGCACCTACGCTTTCAGAGGCCTCGCCGGATGAAATGAGCTGTATTGGCGTGAGCCCCTTCACACGAAGCTTGTTGAGCGACTCCTGTTTCGAATCAGCCTCAATCAATATTTCGGTGGAACGTCCATCGCCGTCTGCGGCTCTGTATTTGAAGATTGGCATTTGATTTCCTCCTTCCTGCCGTCATTGCCGAGGCTTCGAAAATGTCAGGTTGTCACCATTGCCGTGCTGAGGACTTCTGATTCGGATGTGACACCAGATTCTACCTTTAGCATGCCATCCTCAATGAGAGGCCTCATTCCATTGCTCATTGCGGCGCGGGCGATTGTCGTGGTGTCCGAACGCGAATTGATTAGGTTTCTGATCTGCTCGTCAACTGCCATAAGCTCGAATATTCCGACTCGTCCGCGGTAGCCGCTTCCGGCACAATTTTTGCATTTCCCTGCATCGAGGGGAAGCTTTCCCGTCCCCTTGCAATGGACACAGATTCTACGGACAAGCCTTTGCGACAAAACCCCGGACAGAGATGATGAAATCAGGAAAGGCTCGACTCCCATGTCAATGAGTCGGCTTATTGCTCCAGGTGCGTCGTTGGTGTGCAGAGTGCTGAAGACAAGGTGCCCGGTGAGCGCCGCGTGAATTGCAATTTCGGCGGTGTCCTTGTCGCGGATTTCCCCTACCAGAATTATGTCGGGGTCTTGTCGGACAATGTGCCTGAGGCCGTTTGCGAAATCAAGTCCGATTTTTGGATTCACCTGGATCTGGGTGATCCCCTCAGTACGATATTCGACAGGATCTTCGATCGTTATTATTTTTTTGTCAGGAGAATTGATTTGGGTCATCACGCTGTAGAGGGTTGTCGACTTTCCGCTTCCGGTCGGTCCCACGACGAGTATCATGCCGTAGGGCAGTTCGACCAGCTTTCCGAATTTGTCCCGCATATCTTCGAGCATTCCGATATTTTTAAGGCTGAACACAATGGCGTCTTTGCGCAGGATTCTCAGCACAATACTTTCGCCATTCATGCTGGGGACAGTGCTTATGCGGACATCCATGACGCTTCGGCCGAGTTGAAGATCCGTCCTGCCGTCCTGCGGAAGACGCCTTTCAGCGATGTTCAATCCGCCGACGAGCTTTATTCTTGAGGCTATGGCTGGATACAGGGAAAGCGGAGGAGACAGGATTTCGTGTAGGATTCCGTCAACTCTGAATCTTATTGCAAGCTTTTTCTCATCGGGCTCGACATGGATGTCGCTCGCCTCCATTTCGGCGGCTCTGGAGAACATCTCATTGACGAGGCGGACGATCCTCGCCTCGCTCGCCAGGGATCGGAGGGTTTCCTCGTTGTCAATGTCTCCTCCGAGTTCAAGATCATCTTTTTTTTCCTGGTTTTCCGACGAGTAAATCGAATGGATCATTCTTTCCAAGTGGCTTCGCCTGACAAGCGCGAAAAGGGCGTTCCTGCCCAGCATTTTTTTGAAGAGATAGGATAGTTCGTTTATTGAATACGGATCCGAGACTGCGATTTCAATCTTTTCATCGTCCCAGCGATATGGAAGGCAGAGCCAGTTGTTGAGGAATTCTGCGCTGAGTCCGGGATATCTTTCGGCGTTGACAAAATCGTCTTCTTCGATGATGAGCATTCCGCTCGCCTTTGCATATGCCGCCAGAAGGTCTTTCTCTGAGAGCTTGCCGCTTGCGCAAAGATCCCAGTCCAAATATTTGCGAGCCGGTCTTGTCTCGAGCAGGGTGCTGTAGTCTGGAAACTGCGAAGAGATCTCTTCGCTTATCTTGTCGAGGCATTTTTTTCCAACGCTGATGCTGGAGCCCCTTTGGAGGTCTATCATCTGTTCCTCTCTTTCTCCTTGAAGACCTTCATTGACTCCTCGTATCTCTTAGTCATCTCTTCCAAATCTGTTTTTTCTGTTATGACAGTTCCAGTGATGATGACCAGGAGTTCGACGCGTCGTTTCTGGATGTCGCTGTAGCCTGCGATGCTTGCGAGAAGCGGGATTTTCGATATGACGGGCAGGCTGGATTGATTGGTAATTTCCCTTTCCCATATCAGACCGCCTACAATCAGTGTTCCGCCGTTTCTGATCGCCAAGGAGGTCTTGATGATTCTCTCCTGGATCGTCGGTGAGTCAATCGTGGAGCTTGTGGTCTTGACTGCGTCGGAAACCGTCTGATCCAGATCCAAAACAATTAGCCCTCCTTCAGTCACATGGGGAGTTATGTTCAAAATAATTCCTGTATCCTTGTACTGTATTGAGTTTTGGGAGGTGCCCTGTGCATCGGTGTCGGTGTATGACGCCACAAGTATGGGCACCTGATCGCCGACTTTGATCTGGGACTGGGTATGGCTGACCGCCACAATCTGGGGACTTGAAAGCACTCTTGTGTTTCCGGTTCCTGCCAAAGCCCTTACGTAGGCAAATTTATTTTCAGGATCATTGTTGTTCTGAATCCAGTAGCGGAATCCGTTCTGATCCTTGCCGCCCGGCTCCAGCTCTTTGTAGTTGGTTCCGTAGACGCTATCCGCAGCCTTTGTCTTTGTCTGCCCGGAAAACTCCAGTCCGAACTGAGTATTTTCATTGAGATTGATCTCTGCGATCAGCACCTGCATCAGAACCTGCGCCGGAACAGAGTCTATCCTCTCCATCAGAGCCTTTATCATTGCATAGGTTCTGGGGGTGGTTCTCACTATGAGTCGGTTGTTTACTTCGTCGGCGTAGATCTTTGCGGGCACGTCGAAGATGCTTGTAGCCTTGTTCTCCTGCCCCTGAGAGGTGCCAGGCGAGACTTTCGGCTTGGAAAGCTGGGGTGCCGGCTTCTGTGGGGTTGTGGTCTTCTTGTCCTGGGCGGGGCTTTTTGTCGCCAGATTAGAAGTCGAGAGAGAGGAGGAAGAGGAGCTTCCCGACGAAGAGGATCCTGTCCCGGACGAAGACCCCTGCGTATTGAAGATTGCGGAAATTGCCGAGAGAAGATCCTGCGCCTTCGAATTGATCACTTTATAAACGAAGACCCTCTCCTGTTCGCCGATGTCCGACTTGTCGAGCATGGCAACCCACTTCTTCACTTCGTCCAGGGCTTCCTGATTGGCGGCGGACGCGATGAGCACCTGGAGTCGCTCATTAGTGGTAATCTGTATGTTGCCCGGCTCTGTGGCGGCGGCGTTTTCAGCGGAGACGGGAAATCCGAGAATAGGCAGAATCGTGAGAAGCTCCTCCTTGATTGCTGTCGCGGAAACATTGTTGCAGGTAAGGATCAGCTCTGGCCAGTCCTGCCTGGTCTTCTTGTCTAGCATCTTGACAAGAATCTCGATCTTCTCGAAGTTTTGCGGATTGTCAACTATGAGAATGCTGTTTTGGGAGGTTATCTCCATTATCTTTCCGCCGCCTTCAGTGAGAAAGGGCTGGATTTTGTCTATGATTTCCTTCGACGAGACATATTTGATAGGAATGATTTTAATCTCAACATTTGAAGGCTGTTTCGATCCGGCGTCCCTCTGCTGAGGCATAAGCGCGACAGGATATATGTTTACAATGTTTCCCTGTCCCGGGGCACAGTACGCTCCGTATAGAAAAAGAAGATGCTCGAAAAATTTCCAGAGATCCTTCTTCGTCATGGTACCCGGAATGCTTGTCTTCATGGTGATGGCGCCTGCCGACTTGATTCTGGGATCAACTATGTAGTTGAAATTGAGCAGTCCGCTGAAGACCTCGACCAAGTCAGGCAAAGTTGGAGAATCGAGAGAAATGTATTCAAGAGGAACCTGTTTGTCCGCCTCCTTGTCGTCGGCAAGGAACTTTTCGTAGTAGAAAGGAGTCTGAGTGCTGAAGTCCTGCCCCATTTTTCCAGCGTCCTCATTTTTTATGACGTCAACTTTTCCAAGATTTACGTCAGGGACTTCGCGCAGGGTGACGACTTCGACCGACATCGGCTCCGCCTTCACTTCGGCGGCGACCATGGCCTTCTCGAAGAATTTGTTTTCCTTCACTTCCTCGGGGATGTTCTTCTCCTCGATCGCCTCCTGATCTGTTTTTTCTTTCTCCTCGGTGCTGATACAAGCTGGGAAGAGCAGTGCGGCGATGATCGCCGCGGCGAGTGGAAATAGCATTGGGCGTGGAAGCAGTCTCTCAATTCTTCTTTTTCTCATCTTTGTCTCCAAGGATTTTCTTTACGATGTCTTCGTCGCTGATCGATATGAAACGCAGATTGCCGTTCATGACAAGCTTCTGCGGATTTTTGATGTTGTCTGGGGAAAGGGTGATGCTCGCCCAGTAGAATCGCGGATATTTTTTGTATATATGCTCGATGAAGCCCATGATCTGCTCGACCGGGGCGGTCGCCTGCACGCTCGTGTCGCAGTAGGAAAGTCCGTCTATGATTTTCGAAACCTGAACTCTGCCGATGGTATTGAGCTGGAGCCCTGCCGCCTTCGCCGCGTCCTCTATTCTCTCCTGCGCCTTGGTCTCCGGATTCCCGTCTCTGCGGTCTATCCAGAAAAGCGGGCTGTTCTTCACGTAGGCGTCCCTTTTGCTTGCAAGAACATTGTGTCTGTTGATTTCCAACTGTAGTTCGAGCTGGCGCTTCTTCAACTTTTCCGCCGTTTCCTGGATTTTTCCTTCAGACGGCCACTGGTCGAGCAGGGGCTGACCAAAGGAGAAGAAGACGAGTGCGCAGACAAGCAGAGCGACCGCTCCATAAATCAGCGTCCGCTGACGGCTCTTGACCATTTCTTTTAGATCCATTGTCTCCGCCTAGTCTTCGCTCTTTTTTAGTCTCTGATTCGGATTTCTATACTGCATTTTGACGTTTATGCTCAATGACTGATCCGGCAGAAGCCTCTTGTTTTTCTCGACCTTCGAAAAAAACTGGCTCTTGCCAAGATCCACGTCGTCTTTCGTGCCGCTCTTAGCAAGGAGTGTCGCTTCGAATGAGTCCTTCCTGAAATTTAAATTCGTCATCCAGAGATCCGCAGAAACGAATTTATTTAGATCATGGAGCACCGGAAGCACCTCGTAGGATCCGATGTCCGGCTCCACCTCGACGATTTTATCGAGCATCTCGTCAAACTTCTTGTTGGAAATCTCGTCTTTTTTGATTTCCAGAACCTTCCGCTCAATTGACGACAGCTCGTCTTTGAGCGAGTCGAGTCGCAATTTGTTTTCATAGGCATTTCTCCCAAAAAGTCCGAGGAGAAGAATCGAGGCGAGCGCAAGAAAAATAAAAAATATGATCCTGAGCCATCTGAAGCGTTCTGGAAACATGCCTTTTGGCAGAGGGGGAAGTGTGTGCCTGTCATTCTCGAAATTCGAGCTCAACGAATATGCACCCATCAGGAGCGCCGGAACGTAGTCGGCAAGACGGTCGTCCGGCGAAAAAGTGGATTTTTCAAGGTCGAAAAGGGAGAGCACCGCGTCGCGCGAGACTGCTTCGTAACTCTCACGTTCGCCTTCGTCCTCATGGACTGAAATTCTGCGGACTCCATCCTGATCGTGGCGGGAGAAGGTGAATCCCGGCTCTATGCTGGTAAAACATGGATCTGAAATTTCCGACAGAAGCGGATCTAGCGCCATGAACGGATGGAGAATCGCGTCGAGCTTGACGCCGGAATTTCTCAGCTCGCCGATCTGCGCCTCCCAGTCTTTCGAGCTAAGAGTCATCGCACGCAGACGAAGCTTTCCAGGAGGCCCGTCATCAATCGTTCTAAAGCCGGTCACGCAGTCGGATATTTCCGAAGGAAGATGCCTGGAAAGCTCGTAGGAAGCCGCCGATGGGATGTCGGAAGATGCCATTTTTGGAATTGTGAACTCGGAAATGGCAAGCCCAGGAATCGCCCCGCCAAATACAAGAAGCAGATCCTCCTCTGGACGAATCCGGGTGAGAACGTCAGCCATGGCGTTTACAAAGCTGTCCTGAATCTCTACGGAGGCATTCGCAACAACAACAAGGTTGTTCTTCCTGCCAGACTTGATTTTGACGCAATGAATCCGGTTCATTCCATCTCTGGAAATCGCTATGCAAGTTCTGTATTCGAGAAAATTCATTGAAAATCCGTTCGGGTCAAAAAAAATCAAGCCTGTAAACTACAACGGAATGCGATCATAATCAATCTGAAAAAGCAAATTATAAATGACACAGGCGCTTAGACAGGCAAAAATCCGATTATGTTGCATGCGCAGGAAGAAAATGCGAAATCAACAATTTTTCATCAGAAAACAGTTTCTTGCCACAAAAAGAATCTGTCTAAAACCAAGTTCTGAGAACGTATAGTATATATGCAGGAAAAAAATAGAACAAGGACCAATTTAGGATTTTATTTTAAGTACGGATTCTGTAAACGAGCATAGTTTACTGAATACGGACGCTTGCTGTCTTAAGAGAACCATCCTCCATTTCCAAGCTCCTGTCAAAAACATCCAAAGCCCGGTGATCGTGCGTGACAACGACGACTCCTGTATCCTGTCCGTGCGCCACATCCCGGAAAAGCTCCATCACCTGGCGTCCGCGCATGCTGTCCAGAGCGGCGGTCGGCTCGTCCGCGAGAATAAGGCTGGGGCGGTTCGCCAGCGCACGGGCGACAGCCACTCTCTGCTGTTCCCCGCCTGACAATTTGGCAGGGAGATGCCCAGCGCGGCCTTTTATGCCGAGATATTCGAGCAGTTCCAGCGCACGCCGTTTCGCCGCCCGCGCTGGTGCATCGTTTATCTCCATCGCCAACTGCACATTTTCCAGAGCCGTGAGAAAAGGAATGAGATTTGCTTTTTGAAAGACAAAGCCAAGATGACTCCTGCGAAAGCTTCTGACATCCACTCGAGTCCCGTCCTCGAATACAAGCGCCCCCCCTATCGCTATCCTTCCAGCGTCGGGCGGTCTGATGAGACCAAGTATCGTGAGCAAGGTGGATTTTCCCGCCCCGCTCGGACCAAGCAAGGCGACAATTTCGCCGCGCGAGACTGCGAGAGAGACATCGCGGACAGCAACGACCTCTGTTGCACCTTCGCCATAGGCTTTTTTAAGACCCGATGCCTGAACAACGTATTCTCCGCTTATCTTCACGAAAGCACCTCACTCGGGTCGGTCCTCAAAGCCTTGGCGATCCCAAGAAGACTTGCCAGCACCGATATGATCAGCACTATGACTGCAAGCTGGATCAAGTCTTCATCCAATATCACCACTCGTCGTGGGAAAAGCGGAAAAAGCCAGATTCCAAGAATGTTGGCAAAGATGAAGCCGACAATGCCCATGAGAAGGGACTGCTGGAGAATCAGGGCAAAGATGACCGTGTTTCTGGCACCAATGAGTTTGAGCATCGCGATATCGTGCAGTTTGTCCAGCGTCAAAGTGTAAATTATCAGCGACATTATCACAGCGGAAACAATGATCAGAAGCACTCTGAAAAGCCCAAGCTGGCGGCGAGCCCTCTCGACAATTCCGCGCAAGAGAAGTTCCTTCTGGCCTTCGCGTGTAAAAACCGATACGTCAGGCAAGGAAGCAATGCAATCTGCAACGGCGGCGATGTCGTATCCAGCCGCGACGCGCACCAAGACCGCGCTCACCATCGAAGGAGCAAGAGCTGGAATTTCAGATGTTCTGCCCCCTAGTCGGTCCGCAATCTGCGGCTGTATTCTCCCCATGTCAGTCGAAAAAAGGCGTCCAATGCGCGCCTTTCGTTCCGCCCGTA
>DYRX01000143.1 GCA_020718525.1 Victivallis vadensis | reverse complement strand
TTTGTGAGAGAATATTTCATGTGATTTACCCTCAACTAATTGGAATTCCGCCCGGTACGTATTCAGTAAACTGCGTTCGTCTACTGAATACGTACTAAAATAAAATGCGAAATGGCTTTTTATGTGATTATTTTTTTTATAAAATTTCACAAAAACTGGAGAGAAACACTCTTCTTCCCATTTTGATGCCATACGAGGAAGTATAGCGATAAGATGAAAAAATCAAGCATCAAATACGAGAATAATACATTTTTCACATCTTTATGCATTGTGTTTCAGTCAAGCATGCCTCTTTGGACGGGACATCAAGAAGGAGCGCTAGTGTCCTGGGTCGCAAATAAGTTGAAATTAAACGTGAAGCATTTTGGATGGTCAGGCTGTTCGGATTCCGGCAAGGCGATGCCATTGCATCGTCGTCCGGATACGGACAGTCTGAACGCCGAAAGGCTCACGCCGCATGGCGGTCATGCCTCTTTCCGCGCGACGTAGTCGCACGGAACCTGGGCGTACGTCTTTCCGCAGACTTCCGCTCCCGATAACGAATCCGCCAATGGCACTGATTTTTCCAAAGATCAGTTCTCGATGTCCTTTGGAATCTTTTGAGTGGGGCGGCTCAGAAAAGAGACATTGTTGAGGAATGCCGGGAAAAAATTCTGCCCATCATAGTCTATCCTGCTGACGCTTGCGTTTTCGACGCTCTTCATAGGCATGTCCGGACACATGGATTCGACGATCCCGGCGACTGACGCCCAATGGCCGACGCAGACAATTTTCCCCGCGGAAACCGCCTTTCCAAGAAGAAAATTCTTTAAAATTCCGAGTCTGACATCCAGATCTTCAGGCTTTTCGTTCTTCTCGGGCCACCATTGCGAATCGTCATAGCCCAAGTCGAGTATGAATTTGTTTTCTGAGCAGATTTTCTTCAGTGAAGGAAGACGCAACCTGTTGAAGGGGAACCATTCCACCGCGAAATATTCCTGAAGCATTGGTTCTAAGACAGCTTTGATCCCGG
This sequence comes from Victivallis vadensis, assembly GCA_020718525.1. Classification (GTDB taxonomy): domain Bacteria; phylum Verrucomicrobiota; class Lentisphaeria; order Victivallales; family GWF2-50-93; genus DYRX01. Next base: position 9,133 of record DYRX01000143.1, on the reverse strand, counting down.
ATTTTATGCAAATCCTGGCAGAAGTCTCGACGCATCTTTTGAAGGGGCTCGTGAAAAAGCTTGTAGAGGAGTCACAGATTCCTGACATGTATTCCGCGCATTCCATTGTCTGGATTCTGCCTGCTGGCGAAAGATCCGGATCGAATCCGGCATCAAGTCCGATATTGGCAAGGGACTCGGCGTGGCGGACAAAATAGAATTCTTTTCTTATCCTATTCATATCGCAATGCCTTTGCCGGATCCAGCATTGCGGCTCTGAAGGCAGGCACAAATGCTCCAACGGTGCAAAGCAGTACGGATACGGCAGATATGGTGATCAGATCGCCGGCATTCAATGAGGCTGGAAGCTGGCTGAAATAATAGAACTTCGCCGGAAATATTTCTAGTCCAGTCAATATGCGCATCGCCTTCAAAATTTCATTTCGCCAGTGAATCACCGAAGAGCCCAGCAGAACGCCGCAGAAAGTCCCGGCAAGTCCCACAATAAGCCCCTGCATGACAAAGACCCGCATTATCATGGAGGAACTGCCTCCCAACGCCTTGATCAGACCAATTTCGCGAGTTTTTTGAAGGACGACGGTTATAAGGGTGTTTGAAATGCTGAATGCCGCCACAAGGACAATGAAAACCAGCAGGAAGAACATCATATTTTTTTCAACAGCCAGGACTCCAAGAAACTGGCTGTTCATCTCCTGCCACGAGTAGACGCGGAAATTGCCGGATAGCCCCTTTCTCAAAAAAGCCAGCTCTCCATCAAGATGGAAAGGATCTTGTACCCTCACAAAAATCGAAGTCGCGGATCCCCATGGCATCTCAAATAGATCCGCCGCGTCGTCAATGCCCATCACGATGACAGAACTGTCGAAGTCATGCTTGCCCATGGAAAAAGTGCCGGCGACTTCGTACTCCGAGGGAAGATAGATCCGCTTCGTCGAGGAAAAATTAATTTTCCCGTCGGCGTCATACTCGACCATTTTTGCGATCTTCTCCGGGGAATGCATGATCAGCCTGTCGCCAGGAATGAGCCCCAGCTCGCGGGCGGCGGCATCCCCAATCATGATCTTCCCCTTCTCAAGCGAAAAATAGCCGGAGATCAGAAACTGTCCTATCGGAACAGTTTCAGACATCTTTTCCGGATCAATTCCAATTACCTCCTTTGGAAAAAGCGAACGCCCCTTCTGCACAAGCGCAGCCTTGGAAATGACTGGAGACGCCTTGCAGTCTCCCTTTTCTGCAAGAGCAATTGCCTCATCAGGCTTTGCTATCCAGTGTCCATATTTATCAAAAATCTGGATATGCGCCATCGTGTCGAGAATTTTTTCCTTCATCTCGTCGGTAAATCCGGTCATGACTGCAATGACGACGATCAGGACTGCGACGCCCAAAGTTACGCCAGTGACAGAGAGTAGGCTTATCATGGAGACAGCGCTTCTCTTTGGCTTCAGATAGCGCCATGCGAGGAAGAGCTCGGTTGAGATGCTCATCTAATTTATCTGCCAATCAGTTTGCGGAAGGAATCGAAAAGGTATCTTGAATCATGCGGCCCGGGAGCGGCTTCGGGATGATACTGGACGGAAAAGACCGGTTCCTTCTTGTGTCTCATGCCTTCCAGCGTGGAATCATTCAAGTTGAGATGGGTTGTCTCGATGCATTTGGGCAAAGATTCGGGAACGATTGCAAAATTGTGGTTCTGCGAAGTGATCTCGATCATGCCCGTCTCAAGGTTCTTGACAGGGTGATTGCATCCATGGTGTCCGAATTTAAGTCTGTAGCTTTGCCCGCCATACGCGAGACCGAGTATCTGGTGCCCAAGACATATTCCCATGATCGGAAGCTTACCTATTAGAGACTTCGCAGACTGGATAGCATAAGACAGGGCGGCAGGATCCGCAGGTCCGTTCGACAAGAATACTCCGTCAGGCTTCATGGCAAGAACATCCTCTGCGCTAGTCTTGGCTGGCACGACCTTCACTCCCATCCCGCTGAGGCGCAAAAATCTAAGTATGTTCCACTTGATCCCAAAATCATACGCTACGATCTTGCAGTCTATCGGCGGCAGTTTGTCGCAAAGTCCCCAGGAACTGCTCAGCGCACCATCCTTGTCCCATTCAAATGCGGACTTGACGCTCACTTTCTTCACGTAGTCCTGATTGTCCAGCCCCGGCCATTGGCGAGCCTTCGAGACGGCCTCCTCGACGGAGACTTTTCCAGAGCAGGAGATGTAGCCTTTCATAGTTCCGGAACTGCGGAGCATGAGCGTAAGAGCCCTGGTGTCAATCCCGGCAATCCCTGGAATCCCAAGTCTCTTGAGAATCGAGGAGAGCGACTCTTCGGATCTCCAATTGCTCGGCTCGTTGTATTCGTGGACAATAAATCCATTGGCAAAAAGCCCCCTCGACTCCATGTCCGCAGAATTGATTCCGGTGTTTCCGATTTCGGGATAAGTCATCGTGACAAACTGGCCTGCATAGGACGGATCGCTCAATATCTCCTGATAGCCAGTGAGCCCGGTATTGAAAACAAGCTCTCCCTCTCTGTCTGCGGGCGCTCCGAACGAGACACCCTCGAACACAGTTCCGTCCTCGAGAGCCAAATAGGCGTTTTTCTCTCTTTTTTTCTTCCAATCGTATTTGTCGTTCATATGCATCTTGTCCGTTTGCTGGATGAATAGCCGCGTGAATCAATTCCCGATAAATGCGTTAAATGCCGTCGCATTCAAAGCGCTTGGGAAGATACATCGCCCTAGATGGAATTCAAGGCTCAAGATGCAGATTTCCTGATGCGCTCGCTCCCTATACACAGCTTTTTGCCACAAAGATCTCGCAAGCGCCCCTAATCTACTGATAATCAGGGGAGATCCGTATCGCGATCTAAAGAAAAGACAGCCTGACCTGTATATGCCGTGCATGGTAGAAAAGTGCGGCGCACGCAGGCCAGAACAGCAATCCAGATTCAGACGGGCGTAAGACTTCCCGTTAAGGATGGGACTTGAATATTTACGATTGGAGAGATAGACTAAGATCGGACTTATTGCTTGTCCTTGTGGCATATTGATTTTGTGGAAAGGGAGGGAAGGAGATGAACTTGTCAAATAGGGATGTCCTGCTATCTGGCGATCGTTTGAGCGGATTTTTCAGGCGAGGTCTTTTTGCAGCGCTCTTTTTTCTTACATCTTTTGCATCAGCGAGTTATGGCGCGGACGGGGATGCCATAGAGCTTGTTTTGGCGGCAAGTCCCGCCGAGGCGGGAGAGACGGGGCCGTCCGGCGCGATTACTGCGACCGCAGGAACGCCGTTGTCCATTAGTGCGGATGCCATGACTGCCTGGCGCTTCCTCAGATGGCAGGCAGACCCGTCCGAATCTGTTTTTTTCGAGGATGAAAATGCGGAAAACACCTTTGCCGTTCCATCAGCGGATGCAGAAATCTCCGCCCTCTTCGAAGCAGGAGGAAGCGTTGTCTTTTCCACTGGCGTATATCCCGAAGGCGCAGGGACAGTTTCCGCATCTGCAATCGGACAAATGAACCCCGGCGACGTTGTCGTGCTAAGTGCTGTCGCATCATCACAGGACAGTCTTTTCTACAAGTGGACATGCTCTGATGGCGCAGAATTGCTTGATTCCGGAAAAAGCAGCACAGAACTGCGTATATCCGAAGGAGCTGGCGCCGCAGAAATTTCCGTGATTGCCCATTTCCTGACCCGCGACGCTGGCGCTGACCATGGTTCGGCGCAGTTTAAATCGTCATACAGGGGAAGCATCTCAAGCATGTCGCCGATACGCGACAACAAGGCTCTGTTCAAAGCCGTCCTTCCCGCTGACTTGTCTTCAAACGCCGTCAGCAAAGACAGCATTCTGTCAATGCTGATCAATTCAGGCTCGATTTCGGAGGATCACGCCTTTTCAGAAGACGAAAAAATCAGATTGAAAAAAGATTCAGGTTCAGTCTGCTTCAGCGAATTTATTTCCGAATCAAAAAAAGCCTGCGAACGCATCAAGATCAAATGGGATAAGGACGGGTTCAATCTTGAATATTTTATCGCGCCACCAAGCCCGCGCAATCTGACGAGCATATATTATGATGTATATGGACAAGGCGGAGGAAAGAACTTTCCGCTTGACGGGGAAATTCCGTCCGTGATTGTTATTGAAGACAAAGAATGGTGCTTCCTCTGGGTCGCTGATGGCGGGCTGAAATATGCAGGGAAGGCGAAATCTTCCCACACCAAAAAGATCGGAGACCAGCTTGTCTCCTGGGATATTTCAGGCAAAGGCTCCTTCGCCAGATATTCCTGGCGGCAGTCTGAATCTTCAGGAAAAATGCGTGCGCTCTTCTTGCCTGGAAAAAGAAGGAGTCTCCAGTCCGTGGCAATGAACGCCATGAGGAAATCCTCCTCAGCCAGATCTTTCCAAAAGAATGACATTGACACAGGAAATATGACCAAATATCCGATTTGGCAGAAGTCCGGCTTCAACAATTATGGTCCGGTTCAGATGCAGGCGCCGTTTTTCTTCAACGGCAAAATCTATTCGCTTTCGAGGCCGACCTCCTCGGACGCCAATTACAAGAAAAGCGCTTTTTTGAGCGTCGGCTCCATAGACGACAGCGGATTCATACAGATGGAAAATTCCTATCCCTTGCAGGTGGGAGACCCGAAGGTCGCTCTTTTCGGCGATGCCACGAAAGTGACCACGTGCGTGTTCAAAGGAAAAGTGCATCTTTTCTACGACATCTTCATCAGCGATCAGCAATACTACATATATTCCTGTTCTAGCTCTCATCCCGAGGCGGCATGGGAAAACAAGGGTTTTCTTCCGATGACCGGCACCTATAGCAGGCATGGCGGATTCAAGCATACGCCGCTCAAGGCAGTCCCCTTCAACGGAAAAATATACATCATATACGGCGCGCCGAACGGAAAATTCCATGTTCAAACCTCCTCTGACGGAGAAAAATGGACGCATGTGCTGACATTCGGAGACGCCGACACCTGGGGCACAAAATTCCTAGGCGAAATTGACGCCTGCGTAGTGACCAAAAACGGACAGCAGATGCTATGCGTGGTCATCCTCGGCACCGAGGTGCAAAACGATTGGGGATACCTTCGCTTCATTGATATGAGGAACAAATTGATGGAGGGCGGAACTCATTTCTACCTGGACTGGGTCTCCCCGCATCACGGTGTGAGCATCGTGCCTGGAACAGTCAACGGATCTTCGGCAGGGCAGGCTGTTCAAATCTTTGCTCAAAGCAGTAGCTGGGAATGGTATACTCATGTCCGCACATGCACAATTGATGTAGAGTCATACAATTTCGAGGGCTGGAGAAATCTGCCGATCAAAGTTTCCCGTCCCAGGCTCTCATATTGCGATGCGGTCGAAGCTGTCCTGCCTGTATCGAAAAATGACAAGACCGATCTGAAGATGCGAAAATATCTCGTGATGTTTTCAGACATAGAGTGGGGGCAGGTCGGGGCGGCTGTCTTCAAATCGGATCTTTACAGTCCCGATGGACCTCCGCTTTACGCCAACTCAAGCAATGGGCAATACAGGGACAAGAAGAGCTGGTATCTGGCCGGGGTAATACACGGAGTTCCGCCATTTACGAGAAATGGGAACAGGGCGAAAACGTCAATAGGCCAGGTGGTCTATGCAAGAGAAGGCGCGCAGGGGAGCACTTACGACTTCGAATTCGAAGCTGAAGCCTGGCTGAATCTCGCCGGGTTGGCTGAACTCACTGCCGAAGACCAGGGGGTCAAGGCTGAAGCGGGCATCAATTTCAAAGACGCTCTCTCGCTTGGCTGGGGCTGGAAGGAGCGGATAGAATCTACGAGGACAAGCACTTTCTTCTCCGACGGCAACAACAAGGATGGTGCTCTGGGACAGCTCATATATCTTGCGCCGACCTTCAAATCCCAGCCTTACTGCATCTACGATCAGGCGGGCAAGCTGAAGTTGCTTTCGTATAATCTTGTGAATGTGAGCAATATGAATCTCGAATTCGAAGAGTTCAGGCTCGAAGAGCCACCCAAAGGAATGGAGCCGCGCGCCCCCACCAGCAACCTTAAATACTGGTGGAGAAAAGTGCCTGTCCCTCCTTATGATCCATACAATTTCGATGTTTTCTCCAACAACATCACTGTGACTCGTTCGAAAAATGACGAGACCTTCCTTTCCAGAAGCTGGCAGGGTTATTTCAAAGTCGGAAACAAGGCAACTGTTCAACTATATATGAACGGCTCCATTCTTTTCGGACTTGGACTCAAAGGCGAAGCAGGAGCGGGACTTTCCTTCACTTTCACTCATGTTCACGAAGACTCCTGGGGCGAAAAAATGACCTACAGCCTGCCGGAGCTACTCGCATACAAGGCGGATTCAGACACCAAGATTGACAAGATGATCGTGGAGGCGGTCTGGTATTCCCCAAAGCCCCAGACGAACCTCAAAAACATCATGCGCCCGGGATGGGTGCCCGACTCCTGCATGGAGCAGACGCAGGTGCCTTGGCTTCTTACTTGGCAGGTCGTTGATGTCCAAGGCACTATGAAGGAATGATTTGTCATTGTTTGTTGCGCTACTTAGATATTCAAAACGAAAGGAGTCTCCCGTGCAGAAGCCGATCTCCGTTTTAAAGCGTCAATGCATGAAAATCATTCTTCCCTGCTTGCTTCTCCTAGTTTTTCTGCCGATGGAATCATTTGCCACCACCAATCCAAGATACGATCTGGCGGCAGGTGCTCTTTTCAAAGTCAAGGCGTCTGATGTCGGAATCGAGGGAGGCTATCTGCACAAGCCGCAGTTTATCATATCTGATGGACCGCTTGGAACAAAGCTTAAAAAGATCCGCGTCCTCGAATACGACAATGAATCTGCGACATGTCTTTTCCAGGAAAAAATCCTGGCAGGACAGTATTCCCTTTCATTTGTATCCGGATCAGGAAAGAACAAGAGAATATTGCCGGTTTCGGATTCGTTTTATGTGCATTCTCCGATAATCTATCTTTCTTCTTCTGAAAAAATTGAGGCTGGCGATGTCCTGACACTTGGAGGTGTCTACTTTGGAGACAGCCCAAAAATCACACTCGAGTTTATGCATGGGGACAAAACGCTGAAGAAACGCTGTGCGCTTGAAAAGAAACTCCTGAAGAATTTCAATTCCAGGGAAAAGGCTTCTGTCATGGACTGTCTTTCGAGCCAAAGTTACATCAGCATCAAGGTGCCAAAAGGAATAACTGAGATTACAAGCGTGAAGATGACGCTTGAATCCCCGCATGGGTCGGTCGAAAAGAACTTCAATGTCCAGGATGCGCTTCGACATCTGCAGACAGACAGCAGAGTAGAAATGAAAGTTCCAAGCATCACGGAGAGAGTTTTTGCAGAAAAGAGGGATTTCTATGTTTTTGGAACGATAAACAAGGATTTAGTGAAAATTCCCGGAGACATCAAAGTTGAAATATTCAAGAAGGGCTCTGACATTGCGCTGAGGACTATCGTCAGCAGTGTGAATCCGGAAACTGGAACAAGTCCTGACTCCTCTATATACAAGGATTATCCGGAAGGAGAAGCCAAAGGACTGGATGTCGCTCCGGATCTGATGAAGGCACCAGAGGATTTTCTTTTTCCAGGCAACAAACTGCTCGTCACGAACGATTATTTTTCTGCAATGGTACAGGGAGGATTGACAAAGGATTTCGACACATCGTACAAGGATTCCGATGGCAATCTCCTGACGGATTTAAGCAGAGGAGAATATATAGTCAAGGTGACAGGAATTTCCGGTGATCTTGAGGGATACAACTACACTGTGGACATATATTTTGAACCTATGCGCAAGATATTCGGAGCATTCCGACCAGACAATCACAAGGCTAAGTTCTTTGAATATGCGCGTGATAATTGTCTGCGCAGGTTCTGGGATCCTTTTGTGGGGCACTTTCTTATCCCCGCCGACAATTTTGGAGGTGGCATCTATCGGATCAACAAGAGATATCGTCCCCAAAACGCCTATGAGGCGGTAAATTTTCTGGATTCCGTGAACTATGGCACTGACGAGGATGCCCAAGTTACGTATGTTCTCTACAATCTGGACAGATCAAGCTATACGCAGAAATTGGAAGTCGCGTCTGTGTTGAAGGCAAATCTTACTGGCACAAAAAGAACGCAGTTCATTTATTATGACATCGGAGAGCCTTCCCTGTCCTATGTTCCCGCTTCCACGGACAAAGCAGAGAAAATCAGCATAGATGGTCGCTTCCGGCAGTTCAAATGGGGTGACAATCTCAACTTGACCCGGGCTGAAATATTTGACTACAATCCCGAAGATCATGACAACCAATGCAATCTCGAATCTGAAACGCCTATGATTATTGATCTGAGCCCTGAAGATGGACTTGAACTTGCGCTAGGAGACGAGATTAGCATCTACGGCGTGGTTCCGCCTATCCCTACAACAGTGACTGCCATTACAGATCCGCATTCGGAGTTCTTCTATAGCGCAGACAACTACATCCAAAATATAAGATATACAATATCTTCTAGGGATGAGTCCGAAAAACTGGAGACGAAGATAGTTAATCTTGGCAGAAAATACACCACCTCACAGGAAAATTATTATTATTCTGGATACGAATTCAAGCATGATTTCCATCTTGAAAAAAAAGGCAGATATGTCTTTGAACTTCAGGTTATGGACAAAAATGGAGCTGAAATCGCCGGAGGATCAGAAAAATTCACTGTGATCGTGAAATAATTACCGGGCGACGGACTTGTGTTCTGCGAATAAGTATCGCGTTTTTGCCAAAAACGCCTCGGTCCAGTCTTGGAAAGACCTGCATACTTTCCATATATAGTTTTTCAGATAAAGAATTTCATTATTTTGCTTAATAACTATAGGTCACAGCACAGCCCACGGACATAAATGTGGCACAAAGCAGAATGAGACAGCATTGGTGCAATTGAAATCGAAACATTCATGAATGGAACTTGCAAAATTATTGGATCTCATTGCGAGAAGATCTCACTTTTGTTTTCACATATCAAATCGGGGAAGGAAGAATGATAAAATACTGTGACTTAGTGCCTGTAAATTTAACCGGCTGCGCCGGGACGTTCCAAGACTCGCTATCGTTGTCGTAAT
>DYRX01000008.1 GCA_020718525.1 Victivallis vadensis | reverse complement strand
CCCTCGAAGAACATCACGAGCCCCTGATCGTTGGAGCCGCCAGCCTGATCCGGGTAGCCGAGACCGTTGCTGATCGAAAGAAGGGCGTCGTTTTCGAAGCGCACGCGGCCGTCAGACCACATGTATCCGATTTTTCCGTTCGGGAATTTGCGCTTGATCCCTGCCACGCTTATTTCGGAGGGGCGCAGTCCGGTTATGAACGAGACGAGATCAAGATAATGGCATCCGACATAGACGAATGGATCCGTTGCTTCGGCAGTGAACCAGTTTTGGAAATTCGAGTGGCGATAGTAGTACGGCTCAATGAGCTTTCCTTCGCCAAAGATGAATTCTCCGAGTTCGCCCTGGCGGTAGTGCTTGCGCGCCACTAGGGCTCTGCGATCGAAGCGCTTGTGATACTCTATGCCGACGAAACAGCCTTTTTCGAATGCCAGCTTTTCCACTTCGATGCCATGCGCATAGTTCAGCACGAGCGGCTTCACACAAAGAACATGCTGGGAGCATGAAAGCGCGTCAATTAGGACCCGATGATGCAGGTGGTCCGGCAAAGCGATGACCACAAGCTGGTGCGGGGGCATTTGCGCCAGCACTTTCTTGTAGAGGGAAAAATCCGGGGTCGCACTTGGAGCCGAGGGGTATGGAGTAAAAGTCTGTCCCGGAAATGCCGAGGCGAACTCTTCGCTCCTAAGGAGCGCATTGACGGATTCCCATCTTGCATCGCAGAGGGAGATATTTCCGACGATTCCAGTTCTTTGGAGGTGATAGATTGACGGCAGAAGCAGGTCGTTCACGATCATTCCGCCGCCGATCACCAGGACGTCAATGGACTTCTTCGAACTCATGATTGTTTTTCCTTGTCTTTTTCTTCTGGGGAGCGCTTGATCTCGTCAGCTTCGGATTCGATTGTGTCTGCAAGACCGTCCTTCGCCTTTTTGAACTCTTTGATGCCTTTGCCGAGTCCTCTGGCGATTTCAGGGATCTTTCTCCCTCCGAAAATAAGAAGGACGATCAAGAAGATGATGAACCAATCCCATGCCTGGAAGTTGAACATGAGCGGACTCTCCTTTTATTTTTGTTCCAAAGTAAAAAAATTGTCTAGCGATGCGCGCCAATATACAACATTATCGTTGTTTATGCAATGAAGCCGCGAAAATTCCAAGCTCATAAAGGGCGTATGAGAAAAATCCGAGGAGTATGAGGGAAACCGGATCGGCAGTGATTGCGGCGGAGAGGAGAAACATGAAGAGGAAGACATATGGTCTCCATTTCTTCAGTGAGCTTGGTTCGGCTATTCCCAGTCTGACCAGGGCAAAGACTAGCAGAGGAGTCTCCATGAGGAATCCCGAGCAGAGCTCCCAAAAAAGGAAAAATGAGACATAGTCGTTGAGCCTCCAGATGTTGTCCGCTCCGCTCACGCCCATTTTCAGAAGGATCGGAATCATCGCAAAGAGGGAAAAATAGCCGATGCCGAGCCCTCCCGCGAAAAGAATGAGGAAGACTGCGAAGATTTTCCAGAAGATTTTTCTTTCTTCAGCCCTGAGCGCCGGCGCAATGAAGCCCCAGAGGAATATCAGCGCGAACGGCGCGGAGAAAATCAGTCCGGAAAGCATTGTCATCTTCATTTTTATGAAAATGCCGTCGAATGGACCGCTCTGGTTCAGAATGATTTTTTTTTCGGCGAGCGAATCTCCGAGGGGCATCATCATCAGATCGAAGAGCTCGTCGTTCCAGAAGGCTGAAGCCGCAGTGAAAAGCACAAAAACCGAGATGATCTTTATAAGAGTCCATCTCAAATCTTCGAGATGCTCCCAGAAACTCATACATTTTTCATTGTCTTCTGCCATTGTTCAAAAATTCCACATTGATTCAACTGGAATGCCCGGATTTCCTTGGCGGCGCGCCGTCCCGGATTCGCGCGGAAAGCATGGAATATCTCGTCTCGACTCTGAAATTTTTCACGGCAATAGCCAGGGCCTTCCGCGTTCCGATCATGACAAGCAGTTTTTTGGCGCGTGTCATTGCAGTGTAGATCAGATTTCTTTGAAGCATAACAAAGTGCTGTGTCAGTATTGGGACGATGACGGCGGGGAATTCGCATCCCTGGGACTTGTGGACAGTGACTGCATATGCCAGGGAAATCTGCTCTGCTTCCTGGAAATCGTATTCGACGTCGCCGGAATCGTATGCGACTGTGAATTTTTTTTCAGGATATCTGATATGGACGATCTTTCCAATGTCGCCGTTGAAGACCTGCTTGTCGTAGTTGTTGCTTGTCTGCATGACTTTGTCGCCGATTCTTAGGATGTTTTCACCGAAGGAGAACTGTGGTTTTCTCTGGCCGGCGGAATCGGAGGGATTCACCTTGTCCTGAAGCCTTCTGTTGAGGGATTCGGTGCCACAAATTCCTTTGTTCATTGGAGTTATGACCTGGATGTCCCGGAGGGGGTCTAAGCCGAAGCGGCGCGGGATCCGGGAGACAGCCATTTCCGTGATTATCTCCGCCACTCGTTCGGGATCTTCCTGGTCAATCCAGTAGAAATCGGCGATGGCGTCCTTCGGAACCGGCGCGAGATCGGGCATATCGCCTCTGTTGACCAGGTGGGCGTTGTTTATGATCCGGCTTCCCTCTTTTTGCCTGTAGATTCTGTTCAGATGGCAGACTTTGAAGCGCCTGCATTCAATCATGTCTTTCAGAAATTTGCCAGGTCCCACTGAAGGGAGCTGGTCAGCGTCTCCGACGAGGAGCGTGACACAGCCGCTTCTTATGGCCCTGAAGAGATGCATGGCGAGCGGAATGTCGAGCATTGATACTTCGTCAACGACGATCAGATCGCACCTGAGCTGGTTCGAGGAGTTGAAGGCGAATCTCGCCTCCACGGGATCCCATTTTAGCATCCTGTGTATAGTCATTGAAAAGGACTTGCACGATTCTCCGAGTCTCTTTGCGGCGCGTCCTGTCGGCGCGGCAAGAATGACCTTGAGTCCGGAGAGCTTGGCGCGTCTGACGACTTCGCCGACAATTGTCGTCTTTCCAACGCCGGGACCGCCGGTGATTATTGTGATCGGATTCTGGAAGACGGCACCAATGGATTGAACCTGCTCGTCGCTGAGCTGAAGTCCTGAGGCAGGCGGGGGTTCGGGAGGGACTCTGGAGCCTGCATGTCTTGGGAAGGAGAGCAGTCTTTCCAAGTGCCTGGAAAGCTCATTCTCCGCCTCGAAGAGATACTTGCCGAAGACGATGGAGCCCAGTTCGGGCGAATTCTCGCGCACTGCGAGTTTTCTCTCGATGGCAATGTCAAGTCCCTGGCGGGCGAATTCGGATTCGAGTGTCAGAAGTTTTTCGAGCGCCGAGAGGAAGTCCTCTTCCGGGTAGCACGTGTGCCCTATTTCCGCCAGACGGTTAAGAAGATAGACAGCACCTGCGCAAAGTCTGGCCGAATGGCTTTTCTCGATTCCAAGATTCATCGCCATCTTGTCTGAGATAGTGAAGCCAATCCCTTTGATTTCCTCCGCCAGACGATAGGGGTTGTCCCGCACTACTTGAGGAGCATTCGTCCCGTAGTTTTTTATGATTCTAGATGAAAGGGCCTGACCGATGCCGAGGCTTTGAAAGAAAATATGAAGCTCTCTTTCGGATTCGTGCTCTTTCCAGGCCTTCCTCAGGGATTCGAGCTTCTTTTTGCCGATGCCGGGCACTTCCATTATTCTCGCAGAATAGTTGCTGAGAATATTCAGAGTGCCGGTGCCAAACCTCTCGACGATCGCCTGGGCGAACTTGGGACCAATGCCGGGGATGACTCCGGACGCAAGATAGCGCGCAATGCCTTCAGGGCTTTTCGGAAGACTGCACTTGCAGGAACTGGCTCTGAACTGCCTTCCATGCTCTCTGTGCTTCTCCCAGTGCCCTGCGGCCTCTATCGTCTGGCCTTCGTAGCCGGACGGGACTGTCCCCACAACAGTCTGCTCGGCGCCAGACTCGTCTTTGACCCTGACTACAGAATATGAGCCGTCGTCGCTGGCGAAGACAGTCCGCAGTATTTCTCCCCGCAGAATCGAATGGGGCTGGCTGTCTTTTTGAGCCGAAGATTCCGTATCAGGAGACTTTTCCTCGTCCATGAGCGCACCTGTGATATGTAAAGATTCGCTGAACGACGTAGTTCAGTGAATATTTACGCGCCGTGTGCCTAAAATTGCCCGTCAATAGAGCTATTTCTTGAGCGAAATCACAACGCTTTTCAGCTTGGGATTGTCGGTCTCGCGGCTTTCGCTGACAATTTCCTGGTCTTCCTGAAGAGCCATGTGGACAATTCTTCTGTCCCTGGAATTCATGGGCGGCAAAGAAACGGGTTCTCCCCATTTTTTCACTTCCTTGGAGGCGTCAACAGCCTGCTGGCGAACGACGTTCTCCCTCTCCTCGTCGCTCACTCTAGGCTCGTCGTATCCGCCCCGCTCGCCGCCCCTGTCGCCGCCACGGTCTCCACTTCGTCTGGAGTCTCCTCTGAAACGGGGTCTTGAACTGCCGCCATCTCTTCCGCCTGAATCCCTGCGGAATCTCGGTCTGCGTTCTTCGCTTCCGGGCTCCGACTCGTCTCCTCCTTCTCTGACTTCGCCAGAGGGAGCTTCATCTCCATGAGGTCTTCTCGAGGGGGACTTTTTGCTGTAGCCGTCCACGTCTATTACGATCTTGGCTCCGCTGTCGTCTCCCTTGTTCATCATTTTGTTGATCAGGAGCTGGAGGTCTTCGAGCGTCTTGCCTCTCCTGCCGATAATTCTGCCTGCGTCCTCGCTGACGGTCGTAAGGTGGATGCGGCCGTTCTTCTCTCTGCTCTTGATGCCAGCTTCGAGTCCGAGGTAGTCGAGCATCATTGCAAGCGTTGTTGATGCCTTCTGGATTTTCTCTTCGATGTTCTCCGACATTTTTGATTCTCCTTGCTTGATAGAATTGTCTGTCCCCAAATCAGACCTTGCTCGGGGAAGGTCTGACCACTTTTTCTTCGCTCTGCTCCGACTTCTTGTCCCTGTACTTGTTTATGAGCAACTGCAAAATGCTTATGGTCTGGCTGACTGTCCAATACAAGGTCAGGCCGGACGGAAGCGAATAAAGCATGAAAAGCATTATGAACGGCATCATGAGCATCATCTTCTGCTGCATCGGATCCGCCGCGGAAGGCGTCATTTTCTGCTGAAGCACCATGGTGCCAGTCATTAGAAGCACAAGCGGGTTGAATGGAAGCACCATGAATCCAAGCGGAATGGAGAAAATGGTGTCAGGCATTGAGAGATCGTTTGCCCAGAGAAACTGCGAATGCCGCAGTTCTATCGCGCCATCAAGGGTGTTGTAGAGCGCCAGGAATACTGGAATCTGCAGTAGAATGGGCAGGCATCCGCCAAGAGGATTGATCTTCTGCTCCTTGTACAACTGCATGATTTTGGCGTTCATCTTCTGCTGATCGTCCTTGTATTTTGTTCTGATCTCCTGGATCAGAGGCTGGACCTTCTGCATCTTTTTCATCGAGGCGTTCGCGCGCTCGGTAAAGGGCCAGAAGAGAAGTTTGACAAGGACAGTCAGAAGAATGATGCTGAGTCCGTAGGATCCGCAGAATCCTTTCAAATATACAAGCCCAGCAAGAAGCAATTGAGAAATTCCTTCAATCCACGCCCATCCGAAATGCAGGAGCTTTTCAGTTTTCGGAGCAAGTCCCTTGAGAAGACGATGCTCTTTCGGTCCGGCAAAAAATGTGAAATTTTTAGTCAGCTTTCCCTGCGGCTCGACGCGCAAATCCTTGAAAATGCCTGATGCCTGCATGTAGAAGATCTTGATTTCCTTGCCAGTAGCCTTGTCGAGCGCGAGCATGAACGAAGATTCAATCGTGTTGCCACCATCGAATGGCTCCTCTGGAATCAGTGCGGTGACGAAGTATTTGTTTGTCACGGCGATCCAGAGCGCAGGGTTTTCCTGCATTTTCGAGAAAGGCGTTTTTTCGGGAGCCTGCGATGCTACGGCCTTATTGCTTGCCAGACATGCGTCAACGCTCTGGTACTCGCTTCTGACCTTGTCCCCACTGAGCTCGCCGACTGGTGGAAGACCACCCGCCGAAACGCGTAGTTCCGGCAGTTCTATACGCTCGTTTCCATAATTTTCCATCTCGACCTTGTAGGCGATAGAGTAGTCGGACTTGAACTCAAAAATCTGCCTGACAAGAAGGTTTTTGTTACCAGAGACGAATTTTCTTTCCACCGCGAGCAGTTTTCCCGACTGGGTGAGCTGTTCCTTCGTGTCAGTATTTTTCCAGATTGCCCCTGGCATTTCAAGTTCGAGCGCCATCAGAGAAAAATCAAAGGGCAGAGTGACTGGCGTCTTGTTGTCCGCCTTAGTGAATTTCGAGAAAAGGAGCTTGGAGATGCCGCCTCTAGATGGGCTGATCCAGATCTTGCAGTCGTTGGACTCCATCTCGACATCGGGGATTTGCGGAAGTGGCGCGTCCTCAGTTTTTTCAGGAACATCGGGCTTCTCGTCGGCTTTGCGCTCCGCCGGAGGAGTCTTGTCGGGGCTCGCATTATTTTCACGATCTTCGACGGCTGTCTTGGCGGAAGACTGCTTTTCCGAAGGGGGAGCCTCTGTCTTGAAAATATATGGCCAGGCTATAAGCAGTGCCATGCAGATTGAAATAGCGATTATGCTTTCCTTGTCAAACTTCACTGGACATTCTTCCCTTTTTGCAAATTCCCCTCATGAAAAATCCGGAGCCCAAATTTTTGCGGCACAGGATCATGACCCGCCCTGCAAAAGGGATTGCATCTCATAAGACGGAAAAAAGCCAGGAGGGAGCCGCAGAAAACGCCATGCGTCCTGATTGCCTCTGCGGCGTATTCCGAGCAGGTCGGAGTGAAACGACAGCATGGGGGCAGAAAAGGCGAGATGGCGGCTTTGTAAAGCGCCAAGGCACATATTGCGAAATTCGCTAGAAAACCTGTTTTTCTTTCCATAATCCGGCTTTAATGAGCAATCTGATCAGCTCTTCCTGAACTTGGGGCGTCTTGCACCGCATGATGGCTTTTTTCGGGATCACAAGAATATGCGCATCCACAACCCCGTTCCTGAGAAGCCTGAAAGCTTCCCGCACAAGCCGTCTCGCCCTGTTCCTCCTCACTGCGCTTTTGTCAAATTTCCTGCCGCAGATGACGCCCAGCTTCATAAGCCCGTCGGGCGCATCCAAGTAAATGAAAATCATCAGCGGAGCACTAAGCTTCTTCCCGCTTTTTTTGAGCAGGTCGAACTCGCTCCGCCGAGTCAAACTGCAGTCGCCTGACTTTCCGCCCTTGCCTATCTGGACAAGGACTCCGGCTTGGCGTTTGCGTGTCTCAGACAAAGAATCCTGCTTACTGGGGAATCAGATTTTTGCGCCCTTTTCTGCGGCGTCTGCTCAAAACTGCGCGTCCGCCTCTGGTCGCCATCCTGGCTCTGAACCCTATTTTCCTCTTCCTCTTGATCTTCGACGGTTGAAAAGTCCTCTTCATTGTTCACCTCGTTATTTGCATATAATTTGACAAATTCCGCAGGACGCAAGTCCCCCCCGATCACCGCAAACAATCGGGACTCAGCGGAACGCAAGCCTCTTGTCTGAATCTCGGGCAAAAGAAGCAAAATAACACCCCCTCTCAAAAAATCAATGGCTTCAACTAGAAACTTGTCGCGAAAATTTGGCAATGGCTCTTTCTTTGAAAACTGGTTGCGGAATCGAGCAATAAACAGCCTGACCTGTCCGCGCATGACTTATTGCTCCCGCTTTCTTGTATTAGCCGTTAAAATCCGTCCTGAAAGATTGCTTATTTTTTTTGCTGTATTATTTTATCTGCCATAATCTCTGAAAAAATTATTTCAAGGCTCAATAGAAAGGATGGACTAATGAAAGATGGAATTCGGTTTTTTGCTGGGGTCTTTGCGTTCTTCGCAGTTTTCTGGGCAGGCGCGGAGGAAAACTTCCAGTCCATCGTCGGTCCGGTAAAAATCGGAGAGGTGACGCAACTGTCGCCGCTGACAGTTCCCTACATCACGTGGGGGGGTGATGTTGCGACATTCTATGCAAACGGCGGGCTGACTACCAGAAAAGACTCCATCTACAGCAAACTCGGATTGAACCTGAAACTGATGCCCGGGGACAATTTTGTCCAGCAGGTCAGGAATTACATGGAGGGCAAGACTCCTTTTCTGAGGGGAACTTTCCACATGATCGGACTTGCCTCGGAGCTTATCGGAAACGATCCGCGCACCAAAGGAGTTGTCATCATGCAGATGACCTGGTCTGCCGGAGACCATTGCGTGGCACGCAAGGAAATAAAGACTGTCAAAGATCTGAAAGGCAAAACTGTCGCGCTTCAGAAATGCGGACCTCATATAGGGATGCTCGATGATGTTCTGAAGACAGCCGGACTGGGATGGAACGAGATCAAAATTGTCTGGGCGGACGATCTTACGGGATCTGCAAAAAGCCCGGCGGAAATGTTCAGAAAAAATTCCTCGGTTGACGCCTGCTTCGTCATTTCCCCGGACATGATAGGACTTACGGGCGGACTGCAGAACACAGGTTCGGGGGCCGAAGGGACTGTCGCAGGCGCCAGAGTGCTTGTTTCAACTGCCGAACTTTCGCGTTCGATTGCAGATGTATATGTCTGCAGGAAAGATTTTTATGACAGCCACCGTGAAATTGTGTCAAAATTTGTGGCCGGCTATCTGAAGGCGTGCGAGGATGTCGTAGACATGAAAAAACAATATGAGAGCAAAGGTTCCCAGGCGTATATTGACATGCTCAAAATGGCGCAGGACATTTATGGGAAAGACACGATTCCAACTCTCGAAGAGGATGCCCACGGTCTTATCTGCGACTGCACGTTTGTCGGATATCCAGGCAATCTGGCGTTTTTCAATCAGAAGGACAACCTTCATGGCTTCGAGAGTTTCCAGAAATCAGCTCTTGATCTTGCGACAGGACACGGCTACGCAAAAATCCGCTGTGGGCTGATTCCTTCCAGCCTGGAATGGAATTCCTCCCTCTTCACTGGTCTTCTGACAAAAACACAGTCCGATAAGAAGGACAGATTCCGTGCCGAGGCTGTGATTGATGAGATCGAATCTTTAAGCAGTGGAGGGAAGCTCGACGACAGGACGATATACTCATTTACGATCAACTTCAAGCCTAACCAGAGCGATTTTACCGCAGTCGAATATGGAGCCGACTTTCAGAAAGTCATGGAGCTCGCCGACAAATACGGCAACGCTGTCATCGCAATACGAGGTCATGCAGATCCAACTAAAACTCTTGTTGATCTGATCAATGCAGGCATGAAAAAGGGCATACTGTCCCGGACAGGCAGTAAATCCGCCGGCTATAAATATTCACTCAACGGGAAACCGCTTGACATGAGCGACACAAAAAAAGTCTGTGAGATGATTGAAAAAGGAGACTTTGACGGCGTTACGGACGCCAATCCGCGCGAAGTGATGCAGGCGGCGCTCAATCTTTCAAGAAAAAGGGCGGAATCGGTGCGCAACTCGATCATAGAATACTCAGCAGGCAAAGGCGTTGAGATTGACAAGACACAGGTTCAGCCTCTCGGCGTCGGCATAAGAGAACCCTTTATTGCCAAACCATCAAACATGGCTGAAGCTGAACAGAATATGAGAGTCGAGTTCAGAATTCTGCGCGTGGCCGCTGAAGCAATGCAGCAGTCAGACTTTGATTACTGAATTAACCGGAGCCGCCACAATGAACGTTTTATTCCGCAGTATCTGCCTCTTCCTGCTTGTCGCATATCTTCCGTTCCGTCTTTCTGCTGAAGACATCTACTCTGACAACATTGTGATAATTCTTGACGGGTCAGGCTCCATGGGCGACACTATGAAGAGCCGCCCAGGCTCCTCCAAAATGGCGATTGCGAAGCAGGCGCTGAAAAAGGTTTCCGAACTAGTCCCCAATGAAACAAAGATCGGACTCCTGGTCTTTGAAAAACATTCTGTTCCAGGCCAATATCAATGGAACTATCCATTGGGAACGCTGGAACGCGCGAATCTCGCAAAAGCAATAGACAAAGTTGAAGCTGGCGGCGGAACTCCCCTTGGAGAATACATTAAAGTCGGCGCGGACCGCCTGCTTGAGGAAAGAAAAAAACAATACGGCTACGGAAGCTACAGGCTTCTTATTGTGACAGACGGAGAGGCGACAGACTATCAGCTGATGGAGCAGTATGTGCCGGATGTGATTGCACGCGGAATCACGATGGATGTGATAGGCGTTGACATGGCGGATATGCATACTTTGTCCAAAAAGGCTCACTCATACCGCAGAGCAGACGACCCCGAATCCCTCAGAAAAGCACTTTCAGAAGTCATTTCAGAGATTTCCGGAAACGTCTCCGGCAATGCGCTCGCTGACACGGATGAGGCATTTGAAATTCTCAAGCCGATACCAGATGAGATGGTGCTGAATATGATTGAATCACTCGCCAAAAGCGGCAGTGACCCGATTGGAAGCGTGCAAGTTTCTGCTGAGCCTCCATCTGATACGGGCGCGGCGGCGGCTCAGCCGCAGAATCAGCCTACTGCGCCAAGTCCTGGAAAGCCAGTCCAAAATACAAGCGGCAACTGCGGCTCCGGACTTTTTGTTTTCCTCATAATCATACTTGCCATGATTTCAATCTTCAAAAAAATCTCAAATTCCAGGTCGCGCTCCGGAGATGACTGGAAAGGACGCCGTCATGGCAGATGAAAGCACTGCGAAGCGTTTTCTTGTCCTGCTGATTGTGTGGCTCTTGATTGCCGCTGTCGCCGCCGTCTCATATAAATTTCTGGTCAAACCGTTTTTCGACAGGAAAAAGGGCGATAAAACCAGCTCTGAAAGCATATACAAGCATGATATAAACATTGCGGCAGATTCGTTTTCTGGATATTCAGTTCTCCGTTCTGAAATTTTCAGGGAGCTTCTTAAGGCGGACGGAATAAGACTTAACGTGATTGACGACAAGGCGGACTATTCTGCGAGAGTTAAAGCTCTTGGAAACAATGATGTCCAGATGGCGGCTTTCCCTTTGAATACAATAATCGAGACAAGCGCGGACAAGCAGGATTTTCCGGGCACAATTGTACTGCTGATTGATGAAACCAAGGGAGCTGATGCAATCATTGCGCATAAGGCGGATCTGAGCAGTATTGAGGATTTGAACCGCAGTGACGGGGGCTTTGTTCTTGTCCCAGCTTCTCCGAGCGAATTTCTGGCAAGAATTGTTGTCGCAAGCTTCAATTTGCCTAAACTTCCCGAGAAATGGATGGATAAGGCTGACTCGGCACAGGAAGTATATCAGAAATTCACCAATGCGAAACCCGGGGACAAGAAGGCTTTCGTCCTCTGGGAGCCCTATGTTTCCAAGGCGCTTGAAAATCCGGGGACAACTGTTCTGATGGACAGCTCGAAACTCCGCGGCTATATCATTGACGCTCTGGTCGTTCAGAGAGATTTCCTCCTCAAAAATGAGGAGATTGTGAAAAAAGTTGCCGAAGCATATCTAAGGGCTCTGTTCGCATATACGCAGAGCCCCAAGGAAATGAACCGGCTCCTCATCGAGGATGCACGCGCGAATGGAGAAGCCATGACAGAAAAACAGGCCGAAAGAATTATGCAGGGCATACAGTGGAAAAATACGCTCGAAAATTATGCCTGCATGGGAATTTCGGGCAGGAGCACCGCCGGCAAAGGTCTCCACATCGAGGAGATATTGAACAATATCGGGGCGGTTCTCCTTAAGACTGGCGCAATCCGGGAAATGCCTCTCGGAGGAAAATTGAACATGCTGTTCTATGACAAAATTCTTGCCTCAGTCCACAGGGACAACTTTCATCCGGGTAAAAAGATAAATATTTTAAATAATGCAGGTTCCGGCACGGAGGATTTTGAATCTGTCAGAACCGATAGAAAACTGCTTGCCCTTGATGAGAGCCAGTGGGAACGGCTTGTTCAGGTCGGCACCATGAATATCAAGCCAATCTCATTTGCGCGCGGAACTGACCGACTCAATATTCAGAGCAAGCGGGATCTCGAGCTTCTTGCAAGAACTCTGGAGAATTTTCCGGAATATTATCTGCTGGTTTCAGGCCATGCCAGGACAGAAGGAGACTCGGAGGAAAACAGACTGCTCGCTCAGAAGCGGGCCGAGGCGGCGAAAATGCACCTTGTCGAACAGGGAATTGATGCGGACAGAATGAAGGCGAAGGCATCAGCAAGCGGCACAGCGCTTGATTCGGACTCCCAGACAGTGTCATTCGTCGTAAAGCAAATGCCGTTCTGAATGAGAAGCCCAAATAAATATAGCGGACACCTTTGCAATGACGACTCTTCTGCCCGATAAAAAAGAATTCAGGAAGCGCGTTTTATGGAGACTCTTTTCAAGTCCTCTGAACCTGATTCCTGCCGGGGTCGGCGGAACGCTGATTCTTGCCGCATGGGCGCTCGCGCTCCAGAGTTCAGGTCTCTGGTTCTTCGCCGGTGTCTGCAGTATTCTTGCAGGAATTGGAATCTCATTGTCAAGGCTTATTTTGAGCAGTGAAAAGGAGGGAAAGCACGTTCTTGACAAGATGCAGAAGGAAATGATGGAATCCAGAGATGCATCACTGGACAGTCTCGAAGAAAAGCTCGAGATGGACGGAGACATCAGGACTGAAACATGTCTGAGGGATCTTCGCACGCTCATAAGCCAGTTCAAAGAGGAAAACGATCTATTGTATTCAAAAAAATCGAGACTCGGTGTCTATTCATCAATGGAAATATCCTCAAAAGTGGAGGAACTTTTCAACAACAGCGTCGAATTCCTCAGAAAAACTGCTGATCTGTGGAGCACTGCAAGTCGCCTTGATTCTCCCGTTGCGCGTGCTCCGCTGATGAAACTGAGGGAAAAGCTGATTATTGACGTTCAGAAGAGCATTGAACAGATAAGCAAAAGCCTTGCAGAAATACAGCAGATAAACGCGGGCATGCTAAACACAGGTTCGGACCTTGACAAAATACGAATAGAACTCGAGGAGCAGATAAACAGCGCTAGAAAGATATCAGGAGACATTGAGGACTTCGACAAAAAATCAGTCCCCGGCATGGAAACTAGTGCCCGCAACAAGCTATCTCCCTTGCAGACGACGCAGAACAATGCGCAGAACCATGACAGCCCTGAAGCACAGTAAAGATCCCGCCTTTTCCTGCTCTTCCCTGAAACCGTGATGGGTTCGGCTATTGTTTCATTTGGCATCGCGTTAAAGACTATGCAAAATCAGAGATCCGAACCTCCGAAATTTTTTAGTGGCACTTTTTTGCCGTTTTCAGCCGCAACATGGCTATGTCATATAGCCTGGAGTTTCAACCCAAGCTCAGGGCAGGGAAATGTCGCTGGGCGGTGATTTTTCACCGCTTTCTCTTGGCGGTGATCATTCGCCGCAAAAGTGCCGGAGAAGGCACTGAGTTCTTTTCCGAGACAATGACGGGCGAAAGTGGCGAGTTTTTCCTATCGCTATAAACAATTTTATTGGGAGCATTCCCACGGGAGAGATTCCTCCACCAGACAGCAAGGTGATCAGTCGAAGTCTCGAGCCAATTCTCCATTCTTTTCTTATAGGCATCTTTACCAATGGCTTTTTCTTCTTCAAGCATCTTTCTCTGGATGTCATTCTTCATTTTGACGCAGTCGAACTTCTTGTTTTTCATTTAAACCACCTCTAATGGGGAACGAATATCAAAAAAACCATAGCCCTCTCTCAAATTCACGGCATTTGGCGCAAAAGAGAGTTCTTTGACACTCCTTAACTACTTCATTCCGCTAAAATATCCTTAATTCCTAGCTAAGTCAAGGAGCAATACTCCTTCGTATCGGTTTTAGAGTTTACAGTCAGATCAAAAATCGGGGTCGGGGTCGCTATCGGAATCGGGATCGAGGAAAAACAGAAATATTGAATACTGAATTTCAATAATGAATATTGAACGGAGGAAAATCAGAAAGAATGCAAAATGCGAAATACAGCAATATTCAACCGATTATCATTATGCCACGGATTCAGATGTCTGAAGGTTTAGCAGAAGCAATAAAAGGAAAGAGCATCACCAACCTATCTTGCTTTGCTTTCATTGTCAAGGAGTTCTGCTTCAACTACTTGAAGCTTTGAGTCTTCGCCGACAGCCTGGGCATTATTCCCGTCTGGCAGGGGCTTTGTGAAGCTGAAAAGTCTGGAACTTATGATCTGAAAGAAGACGCATGCGGACGTTCCTCCGAACGCGAAGATGTCGTCGAAGGGGCCTGGTATGGAGATTGGAAGCATCTCATAGAGGTAGACAATTGACGGAAAGACGATCCATTTTCTGCTCATGTTTTTTTCTCTTAGAAGGAGAAGGCTGATCGAGAGCATGAATGCCGAGCCGATGAAGGCGCCCGCCGAAAAGAACATGGATGAAAAATTGAACGGTATCAGAACGATTGACCACATTATGGCAAAAGGGATCGGCAGAAAGACATCAATTATGGACAACTTTCTGATTGTGAAGAGGTTTGCGAATGCGGCGACGATTCCGAGGCAGAAGAAGACCGCGAAGGCGTCGAGCGCCGTTTTCCAGTTCCAGTGCATCCAGGAGATCAGCGCCGCCACAAGGCCCAAAGCGAAAAACAGAAGAAAAAAAAGAATAGAACGCCACATCGGTTCAAACCTTGATTATGAGGTGGTGCCCGGGGCGGGACTCGAACCCGCACGATGTAACTCGACAGATTTTAAGTCTGTTGCGTCTGCCATTCCGCCACCCGGGCGCAATTTCGTACGGGTGAATTTCCCAAAAAACAGAACTCTATCTTGCACAAAGACAAAAATAATACGAAGCAAGTAGCCCTCTCCCTGCTTTTAGCATCAATGTGTCTTCTATAAAAGAGGGGCAGGATTCAGCGGCTCCGCCTTCCATATTTCGGAAGCGTACTCCCTGATGGTGCGGTCGCTGGAGAATTTACCCATTCTTGCAACATTGAGAATCGCCTTTTTCGCCCAGAGTCCCTTGTCGGCATAGAGCTTGGATACCTGCTTCTGTGTTTCGACATAGCTTGGGAAGTCCGCAAAAAGGAAATATTGATCCCTGGAGCGGAATATATTGTCGAGAAGATCGTGGAACAAGTCTGGCTCGGACGAATCGAAGATGTTGCCGCGTATCGCATCCATGATTCGTGAGAGCTCCTCGTTCTGCGAGACTGCCAGCTCCGGGGAATAGCCCTCATTGCGCATTCTGTCGAGCTCTTCTGCGCGATGTCCGAAAATGAAGATATTGTCGAGTCCGACTTCCTCCGCTATTTCTATGTTGGCTCCGTCCCAGGTACCGATGGTGAGCGCCCCATTGAGAGAGAGCTTCATGTTGCCAGTTCCTGACGCCTCTGTTCCGGCGGTGGAGATCTGTTCGGAGAGGTCTGCGGCCGGCATGATCTGCTCGGCAAGGGAGACCCTGTAATCTGGCAGAAAAACAATTTTCAGCCTGTTTGCAACATCCGGATCGGAATTGATCTTCGAAGCAAGCGTGTTGACAAGCTTGATTATTCTTTTCGCGATGTGGTAGCTTGGGGCGGCCTTTGCTCCGAAAATATAGGTGCGGGGCTGAATCTTTATTCCTGGTTTTTCCTTGATTCGCAGGTATTCTCCGACAATCCGAAGGACGTTAAGCATCTGCCTCTTATACTCATGAAGACGCTTGACCTGCACGTCGAAAAGCGAGTCCGCTGGAATTTCTTCTCCCGTGATCTGCTTGACAGTTTGAGCGAGCCTTTTTTTGTTTTCCCTCTTGACCGCCATGAATCTGTCGCGGAAATCCTCGTCGCTGGCGAACTCTTCGAGCTTGTTCAGCGCGCAAAGATCCTTCTGCCAGGCGGTTCCAATCTTCCTGCTTATGAGCGAAGAGAGAGAGGGATTGCACTGTATCAGCCATCTTCTGTGGTTGATACCGTTCGTCTTGTTGTTGAATTTCTCCGGTTCGAGGGCGTAGAAGTCAGGAACCAGATTAGTCTTGATCAGCTCGCTGTGCAACTGCGAGACGCCGTTGACGGAATGGCTTCCCACGATTGCCATGTTCGCCATGCGTATCTGCTGATGGTCTCCCTCCTCGATTAGGGACATGGAGCGCAACTTGTCAGAATCGCCGGGGAATCTCAGTTCTACTTTCTGGAGAAATCTGTAGTTGATGTCGTAGATCATCTGCATGTGTCTTGGAAGGACTCTCTGCATAAGCTCCACCGGCCAGCGTTCGAGCGCCTCCGGAAGAAGCGTATGGTTGGTGTACCCAAGCGTCTTCACAGTCAGATCCCAGGCATTGTCCCATGGCAGACCCGCCTCGTCCATAAGATAGAGCATGAGATCAGGAACAGCAAGGGAAGGATGCGTGTCGTTGAGCTGTATGGCGTTCCGCAGATGGAACTCGTCAAAATCCCTGTGGTTCTTGAGATATCTGCGCATAATGTCGCGTATCGAGCATGTGACCAGGAAATACTCCTGTATCAGGCGAAGCTCCTTTCCAGCGTAAATGCTGTCCGACGGATAAAGGACCTTTGTGATAGTTTCCGCCCAGTTCTCGTTCTCGACCGCCTTCACGTATTCGCCCCTGTTGAAGACGTCAATTCTGAAGCCTTCCGATGCTCTCGACGCCCAAAGCCGCAATATGTTTGCGACACCGTTTCCAAAGCCGATCACTCCGATGTCGTGCGGGATGCCTTCTATCATCTGCCAGTCGAGCCAGAGGCTCTTTTCGCTTCCGTCGGAATTCCTGATTTTTTCTATCCTGCCATAAAGAAGAACCGGGACGGTGTATTCTGGGCGGACGACCTCCCAGGGCGTGCCAAACTTCAGCCAATCGTCAGGGCTTTCGATCTGCCAGCCATTGTTGAACTCCTGCTTGAACATGCCGTGCTCGTATCTCAGACCATAGCCGTAGCCCGGCATGCCGAGAGAAGCCATTGACTCAAGAAAACATGCGGCAAGGCGTCCAAGACCGCCGTTTCCAAGCCCCGCGTCCGTTTCCGTGTCGCAAAGCTTGTTGAGATCCAGATTCAGAGGCTCAA
Organism: Victivallis vadensis; assembly: GCA_020718525.1. Classification (GTDB taxonomy): domain Bacteria; phylum Verrucomicrobiota; class Lentisphaeria; order Victivallales; family GWF2-50-93; genus DYRX01. The sequence continues at coordinate 13,679 of DYRX01000008.1, read as the reverse complement.
GCGCCAGGCGTGTCTGTTCGAATATCCCGAGCGCATGCAAGTTGTAGCGCAGAAGCTGACCAATGAGAAACTCCATTGAAAGATAATAGATTCTCTTGAGATCCTTTTCGAGATAGGCTCTCTGGGTCGAGATCATCCTATCGGCAGCCATGTCTCTGGTGAGATGGCAGAGAGCCATAAGCTTGTCAAAATCTGTGGATGTGCGCCAGTCCTTGTAGCACGTATATTTTATGTGTGCCAGAAACTTCTCCCTGATTGCCTCGGATCCAATCGCGGATTCCGATGAAACTGGATCTTTCTTCGCTGTTTTCTTCGTCTTTGCCGTTTTCATTCTGCTTCCGTTTTTTTTCAGGGTTTATTTCTTTGACTGGCGAAAAGCCGGAGTGGGAATCGCCCCACTCCGGCATTTGATATTTTCGACTGATCAGATCCTGCCGTAGAGAGCGAGGTCTCCAAGCTCTTCTTCGATGCGCAGGAGCTGGTTGTATTTGCAGACTCTGTCTGTTCTGCTCGCAGATCCTGTCTTAATTTGACCGGCATTGACTGCGACCGAAATGTCAGCGATGGTCGTGTCTTCCGTCTCGCCTGATCTGTGGCTGATGATTGCATTCCAGCCGGCTCTGTGCGCCATTTCGATGGCATCGAGGGTCTCGGTGAGGGATCCAATCTGATTGACCTTGACAAGGATTGCGTTGGCGCATTTCTGCGTGATCGCCTTGGAAAGATATTCGACATTGGTGACGAGGAGATCGTCTCCGACGAGCTGTAGCTTGGAACCGAGCTTTTCCGTGAGAAGAGCCCAGCCCTTCCAGTCGCTTTCCGCCATGCCGTCCTCTATGGAGTCAATAGGATATTTCGATGCGAGCTTCGCCAGGAATTCAACCATGTCTGCCGAGCTCTTGACAACGCCTTTGCCCTCTTTTTTGAAGGAATATTTTCCGTCCTTGTAGAACTCGCTGGATGCGACGTCGAGCGCGATGGAAATGTCTCCGCCGTCCTTTTTCAGACCCGGCTTGAATCCCGCACCTTTGATCGCCTGCATGATTACGTCCAATGCGTCCTCGACGCTGTCGAGATTTGGCGCAAAGCCGCCTTCATCTCCAACCGCCGTGCCAAGGCCGCGTTTTTTGAGGACTGATTTGAGGGAGTGGAAGACTTCGACCCCCATTCTGAGACCTTCCTTGAAGGATTCCGCGCCAATCGGGCGGATCATGAATTCCTGAAAGTCAATGGGAGCATCGGAATGCGCGCCGCCATTGATGATGTTCATCATTGGGACGGGTAGTCTTTTCGCGTTTGTCCCGCCAATGTATCTGTAGAGAGGGATTCCGAGAGAGTCTGCGGCGGCGTTTGCGACGGCAAGAGAGACGCCCAGTATGGCGTTAGCCCCAAGTTTGCTCTTGTTCTTCGTCCCGTCAAGCTCGATCATCGCGGAGTCAACTCCGATCTGATCCAAGGCGTCCATTCCCTCGATTTCAGGGAAAATCTTCTCGTTCACGTTGTCAACCGCCTTCTGCACGCCTTTTCCGAGGTAGCGCTTCTTGTCGCCGTCCCTCAGCTCGATAGCCTCATTTTCGCCTGTGGAAGCACCGGAGGGAACAGCCGCTCTTCCTTTTGCTCCGCATTCCAGAAAAACTTCGACCTCAACCGTAGGATTGCCCCTCGAGTCAATAATCTCCCTTGCATGGACATCATAGATTTCCGACATTTCTCTCTCCTTCTGATTGGATTGATTTTGACAATGATTATACGTTCTCCGCGCGGAGCCGCTGTCCCGAAAGCCGGAGCAAATGCAATCTCCGTTCCGGTCAATATAGCTCTAAATCTGGGAAACTGAAAGAGGAAAATGGAATTTTGCTAAGGAAAAATTTGTTTTTGATTCGAACAGAGAGACAGATTAAGCAGAGACTGAGGAATTCGCGTTATTTTACTCTGATCTCTGCGCGTCTGCCGCCTGAAAAAAAATGCAGAAAAGATGCTCCGAGCCGCGGATGATGATTTTAGACGGGACAAAAGCCGGAATGCTTACGACCGGCTCTCCCAGATCCGAGCTGGCTAGCAATTTAAACTCCGCGGAATCTTCAAACACATGTGTTTTTCCGTCGCGGTCGCAGAGATAGACTCTGCCGCCTGCAAGGATAGGGGACGAATAGAATCCTGTCCCAAATTCATGCGACCAGAGCTTTGCTCCACCATTAAGATCAATGCATGACACGATTCCCGACGGAGCGGCAAGATAGGTGCGGAATTCGCTCAGGAGAGGAGTCGCGACATCCGGGAGATCCTCGCTGATATGCCAGAGAGGCTCCAGCTTGTCGGACGTGAAGCAGGAAAGCTTGTCGCCCCCCTCGGGAATCAGAATAAGCTTTTCATTGAAGGCGGGAGATATCGCAAGATCGTTGAAACTGCATTCGAATTTTGAGATTTCTTTCCCATCCTTGAGTTCATAGATTGCGACAAAAGGATTGCCGTTAACAGCAATACGCCCATCTACTTCACCTCCGGCGAGGATGGATGGGGACGCCCATGACGGGATGACCGCCCTTTTGACTTTCCACAGTTCGTCCCCGCTGTCCAAGGCAAGCGCAATCAGAGACGGATCCTTTTCGTTGTCGAACTGAATTAGAATCTTGTTGCCGGAAATAATTGGGGATGAGGCGTATCCGTACATGTTCGTTGCAGACCCCAAATATTTCTTCCAAAATATGTTTCCAGAATGATCAAGGCAAGCGATGTCTCCGTTTGCGAAAATCGCGACGGCCCGATCAGGACTGAGCGCCATGCTAGGCGCCGCGTAGCCAGTGTCGTCGAATATGTTTAGATTTTCCGCGGTCTTGCCGTCAATCTCTATTTCTCTTCTCCACAGAAGGCTCCCATCCGAGATCGAAAAGCAAAAGACCTCCCTGCTCTCATTGTCAGCGCCAGTGAAAAATATTTTGTCGTCCCATACGAGCGGAGAGCTGTTTCCTTTTTTCGGAATCTGAGATTTCCAGGCAATGTTTTTTCCGCTCTGGACATCCCAGGATAGCGGGAAAGAATCTTTTGAAGCGATGTTGTTCCCAGAAGGTCCCCTAAAAAAAGGCCAAGCCCCGGAAGATCCTTTGATGTTCGCATCCTGCGAATGGACGGCTTCCGAAGCCGTTGTATTTGTCGGAGCAGACAAAAGGGAATTGCCAGGAGAGTTTTTTTCGACTTGAGTTCCCGCACCAGGCTCTGAGTCCAGCGAAACTGCTCCGGAATCGGCCCTGAGCAGAAGGAATATTGAAAAGACCAATCCAATTCCTGCAAGAGCCAAAATCGGATAGAGCGCCTTATTTTTATCTGAGGATTTTCCAAGGGGCTCTGACGGATCCGGAAGTGTTGGAATGGGAGCTTTTCCCAAGAATATGGCATGAATGGAAAGAAAAAATATTGCGAAACTCGCAAGTGCAAGAAGCGGAAGTTTTCGTGAAAGCAGAAGGGCGCGGATAAAAGATTTCTTCGACAGAAAATCCATGTCTCGAAACTTGTCCAATTCTTGAGGGGAGGCAGTCCCGGAGCACGCGTCGGCGCGGAGCTCCTTGAGAAGAGGAGAAGCGGCAGGGTTCAGTTTGTCCACATAGAACGAGTTCGCTGCAATCGCCAGCAGAATTAATATCGCCAGCAGTCCCGACGAAGCGGCAAGCCCGATCAGAAACGGACGAAAAACGACCGGAAGCGAAGGCTTGTCTGATCCCATAGACAGCTCCTGGCGAGACATTTTTCCAGTAAATGTCACGATAATTTTCCGCAGTTGTACAATCAAGACGCAATATTGACAGGGATGTCATCCATGCGTAGCACGACTGTCGCACCCTGCAGAAAATTGCAGTGCAATTCTCATTAGATAATCTAGGGCGGAGGTCTATGGAAAAACTCATGCCCAGATTATCGAGAGTCCAATCCGGAGAAAAAGCCTGAGGCAATCGCCTTTTAAGCCTGATTCTTCTGCGCGGCGTTGAATCTTTTCTGAAGCCTGGACTTTTTTCTGCCAGCCTTGTTTGGATGAATCGTGCCGGACTTGACAGCCTTGTCGAGCTTCGAGAAGGCGCTCGTCAGAACTTTTCCAGCGAGTTCAGACTCCTTCTTGGTGATAGAAGAATTCAGTCTCTTTTCGAGCGTCTTGAGCTCGGATCTCTTCGCTTTGTGGGCGAGGCGCCTCTGGTTGTCGGTCTTCACGTGTTTCGCGGCTGACTTGCTTGTCGGCATCTGCAATTCCCTTTCATAGTGTTTTCATGTTTCGGACCTGTCGCTCGGAAGCATTGGCGCGCTACAAAGATCTCCGCACTTTTCACGGAAACTTGCGGTTCTCGGGGCGCGCCGCCGCCCTGCCAATGCAGAAAGCGACTCATGTCCGAAGTCCTTTTAAGCTTGCACGACTCGGCCGAAAAACAAGTCAGAATTGATATTTTTAGACTTGATTTTTACATTTTTGCGGATAGATTTTCCTTTTGTCCGATCGCTCTTCCGTTTCAAGCCGGGAGCGATGACCGCCGTCATGATGACGGCTTTTGTTGCCTGTTTGCTCAGGTTTTGGCGTGACGCCGCTTCGGATTTTGGCGTCCCCGTTGCGGCACTTCAACCAGAGAATGAGGATAGTTTGAAATGAATAGTGAATTTTTAGCACAGCTAGATTATCTTGGACAGGAGAGGGGCATAAGCAGGGAGGTGCTTCTCGACTCCCTCGAAAAGGCGATAGCGACTGCCGCCAAGAAGGATCCGCAGAATCCGGAAAACATTGAGATCAAGATAAACCCCGTCACAGGCGAGCTTAAGGCCCATGCTGACTACCTTGTGGTGGAAAATGGGGCATCCCTTGCTCCGGCTCCGCTTGTGGCGGAAGGACCTTATGTTTCGCGCATGCATCTCTCAAAGGCGCTCGAAACGCATCCTGACGCAAAACAGGGCGAATGCATTCAAGTCGAAGTCAAGCCTCAGAATCTTGGCAGAATAGCCGCCCAGACGGCGAGACAGGTCATGCTTCAGCAGTTGCGGAAGGCTGAGAAGGCCATAGTCCAGCAGGAATTCAGGGAAAAGCTCGATCAGATCGTTTCCGGAGTCGTCCGCAGGATAGAGGCGGGCTCTCTTGTCGTTGACATGCAGAAGGCGGAAGGCATACTCAGAAAAGAGGATCAGATTGCCGGCGAAAGATATTCCATCGGAGACAGGATCAACGCGGTAATCAAGGAGATAGAGTCGAAGGGCTCCGGTCCAAGCCTTATACTTACCCGTGCGTCGGCAGATTTCGTGCGCAGGCTTTTTGAAAGGGAAGTCGCGGAAATCCACAGCGGAATCGTCCAAATCAAAGGCATCGCAAGGGAAGCTGGCTCCCGCACAAAAATCGCAGTCCTTAGCTCCGATGCCCACGTTGACGCGATAGGTGCCTGTGTCGGCGTCCGCGGGATGAGAGTTAAAAACATAACAAACGAACTGAGCGGGGAAAAGATCGACATCGTCAAATGGGACGACGACATTAGAAACTACATTTCAAATGCGCTTCAGCCCGCTCTTGTGAAGGGCATGGACATTGACGAGAAGAGCAAGTCAGTTTTGCTGAGAGTCGCGCCGGATCAGTTCGCGCTCGCCCTCGGGAAGAAAGGGCAAAATCTGAGGCTTACATCAAAGCTTTGCGGCTGGAAAATCGAAATACAGGAGCTCAAGGAAGAAAGCAGTTTTCAGGAAAAGATGGCCTTGGCCGTTGACGCTCTGGCAAAACAGATCGGAATCTCATCGGCATCCGCAGGAAAAATCATTTCCGCCGGATACACCGACATCAACGGACTTTTGGCGGCTGACATATCAGACATAAGAGGCATGGAAGGCCTTGACCCTTCCGAAATGGAAACACTTTGCGCCGCAGTTGAGAAGGCAAGACAGGGCACTGAAGCCGTCTGAGCGGCTTTGACGGCGCAATTCACCGGAGACAAAGACTAGCATGAGCGTGAAAAAAAAGTTGAAGATAAAAGACATCGCAAAAAAATACGGCCTTAGCAACGCTCGTGTTATTGCGGAACTCAAGGATCTTGGCTGTGATTTGAATTCGCATTCGACGGAGATAGACGGAGAGCTGGCAGAACTCGTAGCCGAGCATTTTGAAGCCAAGCCCGCAACCGAAGAGCCCAAGCAGGAAACTGCGGGCGACGTTTTCCACATCAAGACCCCGATCGTGGTCCGCAATCTCGCCGAGCTTATCGGGAAAAAGCCCAACGAGCTTGTTGGAAAACTGCTCACAATGAACATCATTTCCGGAATCAACAACACCCTTGAGGCAGATCAGGCGGTGGCTCTCTGCAAAAAATTTGGAATAAGCCTGGAAGTTGACAAGCGTGAAAAGGACGAGCACCCAAAGCAGGAGCAGACGGACAAGACGCACGATCTCACACTGGAACCCGCTTACGAGGACAATCCTTCGTATCTCGTAGACAGAGCTCCGGTTGTCACATTTCTCGGACATGTTGACCATGGAAAGACATCTCTCCAGGACTACATACGGAAGACAAAAGTTGCGGCAGGAGAGTCCGGCGGCATCACTCAGCACATTGGCGCATCGGTCGCCGAGATTGACGGACGTAAAATAACTTTCATTGACACGCCCGGTCATGAGGCGTTCACAGCAATGCGCTCGAGAGGCGCGGAAAGTACTGACATCGCAATACTTGTCGTTGCCGCCGATGACGGATTCATGCCTCAGACCATAGAAGCCCTCAACCACGCCAGAGCCGCCAAAGTGCCAATCATCATCGCGATGAACAAGATGGATCTGCCCGCCGCGGATCCTGAAAAAGTCCTTCGCCAGATGCAGCAGAACGGGCTGACAAGCGAAGAATGGGGGGGCGATGTCGGCACTGTCCGCGTCTCCGCCACAAAAGGAACAGGAATTAAGAATCTCCTCGAAAGAATTCTGCTCGAAGCTGAAATGCTTCAGCTCAAGGCTGACCCTAAAAGACCCGCGATTGGAGTTGTCCTCGACGCTCAGCTAGAACAGGGCTTTGGCCCCACAGCAAGCGTGCTGGTCAAAACAGGCACGCTAAAAATCGGCGACGCCGTTGTTTGCGGAGAATTCTCTGGCCGAGTAAAGAGCATGATCAATGCGTGTGGCGAAAAAATCAAAAGCGCGGGTCCGAGCGAACCTGTCAAAGTCGTTGGACTTCTCGGTGTTCCTGAAGCAGGCTCGCGACTTGTCGTTTGCCTTGACGAAAAGGATGCCAAGCGCATTGCAGAGGAAAGAAGCTCCAAAAAACGCTCGGATCAGCTTGAAAACACCAGACCCGGCGCGAACCTCCAGGACATTTTCCAAAGACTCGACAGCAATTCCAAGCAGAAGCTCAACTTCATAGTCAAGGCAGACGTGCAGGGTTCGATCGAGGCGATCTCGCATTCCCTCGCAAAAATACCAAACGACAAAATTGGCATCGAGGTGCTTCACTCGGCAACTGGTGCCGTCACTGAAAACGATGTGCTCCTAGCAGACGCGTCCAACGCCATCGTCGTAGGCTTCCACGTCCGAGTCAATCCCGGCGTGAACGCTCTGGCGAAAAAGCAGAACGTCGAAATCCGCCTCTACAGCATCATCTACGAGCTGATCGAGGACATCAAGGAAGCCATCGAGGGACGCCTCGCGCCGGAACAGCGCGAAACAGAACTCGGACAGACCGTCATTCTCAAGATCTTCGCTCTCACAAAGGGGCCGAAAATCTGCGGATGCATGGTTGAAAAAGGCAGCGTGAAGGTCGGCGCAAAAGCCAGAGTTTTCCGAGCAGGCGAACTGATATTCAACGGCTCTGTCCAGTCTCTTAGACGTTTTCAGAGCGATGTCAAGGAAGTCAAAGCGGGGCTCGAATGCGGAATACGCCTAGACAACTTCCTCGACTTCCAGGAAGGGGACAGAATTCAGATCTACGACATCGAACTGAAAAAATCAGTCCTCTGATCTCGTCTGACCCCGCTTTTTCGGATTCAAATTTCAACACAGTCACCCGGAATCGAAAAAATGAAAAATCCACAAAGAATGCTCCGTGTCAACGAACTGCTCAAAAGGGAGATTGCGGGACTTCTCGAAAAAAACTACTCATCCATGTTTAGATGTCTGGTCACCATAAGCGAAATAAAGGCATCTCCCGATCTCAGGGAGGCAAAAGTCTTTGTGAGCTTTTTCGGCGGCGACGCCGGCGAGCGCAACAAAGCTTTGGAGATCCTGCGTCAGAACAGAAGCGACATACAGAGAATGATTTCCAAGGACGTCATTCTCAAATACACTCCAGTTCTTCAATTTGTCGTTGACGAAAGGATGGAAAAAGCCGACAAGGTTCTGCAGATTATCAACGAAATCGAAGGCAAGTGAAAATGCCTTTGCCGCGCCTGATACCAGCTTTTGCCTTTTTCTGCGCAAACTTGGTTCTTCCAGCGTTTTGCGGCGATGATAAGCCTTTGGACAGCAAATCCGCCACGCCTTCCGAAACTCTTTCACTCATCCTGGCAGGCGACTTCGCCTCTGCCTTGCAGTCTGCAAAGGAATCCAGGGAATTCGACGAAGAAGCCATGGCGACGATTCGCGAGGCGGGCAGAAACGGCGAATACGCATTGAACTCCCTGGCATCAGAAGCGCAGAAGCAAATCATGATCATGACGACAAAGGGATCAAAAAACATCAAGCCGCTATACATCAAAGATTCGAAACTTTATTATGAAGATTTTTCCATTTCCCCTCCGATTACAACAGCGCTCCGAGCAGAGAGTCTTGCAGACTCTGAAAAGCTAAAAAGACTCAACTCCATGCCGCCTGCCGCAAGAGCGCTTGCTAGCGGAGTCTTCGCATACAGAAGAGGAGCGTTCAGCAAGGCGGAAGACTTTTTCAAGGACTGCGGCTCCCTCTCAGACCCCCTTCTCGCCGCTGTCTCCAAAAGGACCAAGCCTGTCGCAGAAATGATGGTGGCAATCTCGGAGGGGGACGAAAAAGCGGCCGAAAAAATTTTGAAGGAAGGTCTCGACATGTCCCTTCCCATCACGTTCCGTGCGGAGACTGAGGATGGGGGGGCGGCGCAGGATTTCAGAACCACCCTTCTCCACGAAGCACTCATGGCGAAGCAAAATGAAATTGCAACACTGCTTATGAAAAACGGTGCGGAGCTCAACGTCCAAAACGCAAATGGAATGACCCCGCTTATGGTCGCCATCATGAAAAATCCGGACTCCATCGAAATCGTTTCCCTCATTCTTGAACGCGGAGCGGATCCGAATCTCAAAGACAGAAGCGGAGACAGCGCTCTGACCGGCGCGATAAGCCTGAAAAGATTCACCGCCGCCGACCTGCTTATCCGAAAGGGCGCCGATGTCAACGCCGCAAACAAAAAAGGCTTCACTCCCCTGATGCTGGCAGTGTTTTCAGGAAGTGTCCCTCTCGTAAAACAGCTCATCGAGTCCGGGGCGGACACCAATGCAAGGCACAGGGAGGGCTGGACATTGTCGGACATTGATCATTCCACGAGAAGCCCCGAAATGCGGAAAGTCCTGGAGCCATATCTCAAGAAAAAATCTGGCGCACCCAAAGCTCCTGTCTTCGATTTCGGCGGAGGCGCCACCAACAGAACCAAAAACTCCAAATAGGATACCCCAAATGGACGAATATGCGAAATTATCCGGAAAAATTGGAGAATTCCGCAAATTTCTCATTGTGACCCACGTCAATCCTGACGGCGACGCGGTCGGCTCCTCTCTCGCGGCGGCTGGCTTCCTTTCGCAAAACGGATTTTCCGCCAAAGTCTGTCTGCCAGAGCCTCCGCCAAAACGATATTCCATCATATCCGACGGAAAACTCATCGTGAAAACCCTCGGGGAATTCCCATATTTTGAAGCCGTCCTCTGTTTGGATTCCGGATCTGAAGCAAGACTCGCCCTGCCCGCGAATCTTTCATTTTCACAGATTGGCGTCTGCACGTTCAACATTGATCACCACCCCGACAACACCCGATTTGCAAAAGAAAATCTCCTTGTTCCAACGGCTTCTGCGACAGCTCAAATACTTTGCAGTCTTTTTTCTCAAATGAAGGGCTTCAAAATCTCGCCGCAAGTCGCGACCGCCCTCTATCTGGGAATAGCCTCCGATAGCGGAGGCTTCAGATTTGACAACACGGATGCAAAACTCTTTGCCTGCGCCTCGACCCTGCTCGAGCTGGGGGCGGATGCAAAAAAAGTGTCCGACTCGCTCTTTTTCTCAGTCCCTCTCAACTACATGAAATTCGAGGCGGAAATGATCTCAATGATCCGTTCCGATCTCGACGGGCGTTTCGCCTGGGCGCTCGTCCCCGATGAAATTTTGTGGAAGCACGGAGTCGCACGCAAAGACGTTGAAACCCTCATTGACACTATAAAATCTCTGGACGGTCTCAAAATCGCCGCGCTAATCTTCAAGGCTCCCGATGGTGTCAAAATCTCTCTGAGATCAAAAGATCCGCGTTATCCCGTCGCAGACATCGCCAGATCCCTAGGTGGAGGAGGACATGAGCTCGCCGCAGGTGCCCACATCGTCGGAATCTCCTTCGACGAAGCACAGAAAATCCTCCTCGAAAAAGTGAAAGCCATTATGCCAGAACTGGAAAAAACATGAACGAATCAGAATCAAAATTTTCGCCGGACCAACCCGGCGAACGCAGTCAAGAACCAAGAAACAAGGCTTTTCCACACAGTGGCATACTCCTCGTGGACAAGCCGCAGACCTGGACCAGCCACGACGTCATCAATTTCCTCCGCCGCCGCTTCAACATTAAAAAAGCCGGACATTGCGGCACGCTCGACCCAGCCGCAACCGGACTTCTTGTGACCCTTCTCGGTCATGCCACAAAACTGTCCGGAAAACTTATGGGACAGGACAAGGTCTATTCCGGCACAATCCTTCTCGGAACGGAAACCGACAGCGGAGACTTGGATGGAAAAATCCTCTCGCAAAAGGACAGCTCTGGCGTGACGGAAGACGAACTGCGCAACGCGTTTTCGTGCTTTGTCGGGAAAATCATGCAGACTCCGCCAATGGTTTCGGCAGTCAAAAAAGACGGAAAAAGACTCTACGAGCTGGCGCGCTCCGGAATAAGCGTCGAGCGCGAAGCCAAGGAAATCAATATCTGCGAATTTCGCATCGAATCTTTTTCCCCTCCGCATGTCAATTTTTATCTCGAATGCTCCAAAGGAACCTATGTTCGCGCCCTCAGCACAGAAATCGGACAGAAGCTCGGATGCGGTGCGGCTCTGATGTCTCTTCGGCGCCTCAAAAGCGGCTCATTCTCCGCCGAAAACGCCTTCACTGTTGATGAGATGCGCAAATGGTCGCAGGAAGACCTATATCAGGCAATTCTGGCCTTTTAATAAATTGCATTGTTCCATCGGCTTAAGAACTATTTTTTTGAAAAATGGCAATCCTGCAATATCTTAAGCAAATCGCACTTGCCGCTTGTGACGAACCCAAAAAGGATGGTACAACATGAAAATTCTTGTTACCGGTGCCGATGGATTCATCGGATCTCATCTTGCTGAAACTTTGGCGCTTGAAGGCCATGATGTCCGTGCCTTCGTCCTATACAATTCCTTCAATTCCTGGGGATGGATTGACTCGCTTCCCAAAGAAAGAAGAAATCTGCTCGAAGTCTTTCCTGGCGATGTCCGTGATTCGAACTGCGTCCGGAAGGCTGTGAAGGACTGCGACATGGTATTTCATCTGGCGGCATTGATCGCCATCCCGTACTCGTATACTGCGCAGGAAAGCTACATTGACACTAACGTGAAGGGGACTCTGAACATTCTGAGGGCATGCCTTGACGAGGAAGTCGGCAAGCTGATCCACACTTCTACGAGCGAAGTCTACGGCACTGCTCAGACCGTCCCCATAAGCGAGATCCATCCGCTCAACGCCCAGTCGCCATATGCGGCATCCAAGGTTGCGGCGGATCAGCTTGCCATGTCCTTTCACTATTCCTTCGATCTCCCTCTCACGATTGTGCGCCCTTTCAACACCTTCGGTCCCAGGCAGTCTGCCAGAGCAGTAATTCCCACAATCATGACGCAGATCGCCAACGGCGCTAAAAAGCTCCGCCTTGGCGCGCTATCTCCAAAAAGAGACTTCAACTTTGTAGAGGACACGGTGTCCGGATTCATTGCCGCGTCAAAGTCGCCAAACGCCATAGGAGAGCTGTTCAACATCGGAAGCGGGCAAAATTTCTCGATAGGCGAAACGGCGCATATGATATCTGAAGTAATGGGATCTGATATTTCGATTTCAGAAGAAGGGGAAAGAATCCGCCCGAAAAACAGCGAGGTAGAGGTACTGCTCTGCGACAATTCTAAAGCGAAAAAACTGCTTAAGTGGTCTCCAAAATACTGCGGAGAAAAAGGCTTCAGGAAAGCGCTGAAAATCACAGCGAAATGGTTCAGCTCCCCGCAGAATTTGTCGTCATACAAAAGCGGCATATACAACCAATGAACAAGAGGAATTAAATGGGCGGCATAAAAATAAGGTCGGCATCCGAATGCGCATGGGACGAAATCTCGCTCGGAGAAGTCATGCTTCGCCTCGATCCGGGACCGGGAAGGATACATACAGCACGGCGCTTCGATGTCTGGGAGGGCGGAGGCGAATACAATGTCGCAAGAGGTCTGCGCAGATGCTTCGGCATGAGGACGGCAATAGTCACGGCAATAGCGGACAATCCCGTAGGAAGACTTCTCGAAGATCTCATTCTCCAGGGAGGCGTTGACATGAGGCACGTGAAATGGCTTCCATACGACGGGATAGGCAGAAGCGTCAGAAATGGACTCAATTTCACTGAGAGAGGCTTTGGAGTGCGCGGAGCGGTCGGATGCAGTGACAGGGGGCACAGCGCCGCCAGCAAGCTCAAGCCGGGCGATATAGATTGGACGCGGATATTTGCAAAGGAGGGAGCTAGATGGTTCCACTGTGGTGGAATTTTTGCCGCACTGGGAGAAAAAACGCCCGAGCTCGCCAGGGAGGCGATGATCTGCGCCCGCGAAAATGGTACTATTGTCAGCTATGACCTGAACTATAGACCAAGCCTATGGAAATCTTTCGGAGGATCTGAAAGAGCAGTTGAAGTGAACCGTGAACTGGCAAAATATGTGGACGTGATGATTGGAAACGAAGAGGATTTTTCCGCCGCTCTCGGATTCAAAGTCGAGGGGCTTGATCATGACTGCAGATCGCTGGATCCGGAAAATTTTAAAAAGATGATCAGGGTCGCGATACGCGAATTTCCTAACTTCAAAGCTGTCGCCACGACTCTGCGCGAAGTAAAGACTGCGACAGTCAACGACTGGGGCGCAATTCTCTATGCGGACGGAGATTTTTTTGAATCCCAGAGACGCGATGGACTCGAAATCTTTGATCGGGTGGGCGGAGGGGACTCCTTTGCTTCAGGCCTGGTCTATGGGATGCTGAGCTCGCTTTCTCCCAAGGACTGCGTTGAATACGGAGCCGCACATGGGGCCTTGGCAATGAGCACTCCCGGCGATACAAGCATGGCAAGCCTCAGCGAGCTGAAGGCTCTCGTCGGGGGTTCCGGAGCAAGAGTACAGCGCTGAAGATCCTGCTTTTAATCGCAAAAATAATGCGGAAATCCCAAGGCTCAGTCTATGCCTGAAAATCGCCGCGGAACAAGAAC
>DYRX01000142.1 GCA_020718525.1 Victivallis vadensis | reverse complement strand
TCTTTTACCCACCTCTACGTCGGACTTGAAGTTGAAGATCCGGACAGGCTTTCCGAGTATTTGGATCGCTCCCTGTCATTTGCAGGTTCAATAGGAAAACTTCGCGAATCAGGCCATTTGCATCCCTTGTTCGAGAACAAGGGATGCATAATTTTCGAAGTGCTTCCTTCTCCGCGAAAGATTCCAAATATGCATAATGAGAAACTCAAGATGCGAAGGGGAGAACCGAAACAGCGGCAATAAGGCGTGAAGCTTGGAAAAATATCCTTTTTGCTTCTGGAATATCGCCGGAAGCGGTGTTATATTGCGGTTCAATTTATTTTTTGTTTCCGTTTCAGGGGTTCATAGAGATGTATTTTCAATGCCCGTTCTGCCATTCAGTCGTTTCGGTTGACAATTCCGATTGCGGCATAAATGTCCAATGCGGACAATGCGGAGAACTCACTAGCTCTCCGACGTCCCGCATATCTTCCGGTGTCGTCATCGGGGGCGACTTCATCATCCACGAGGAGCTCGGAAGAGGTGGAATGGGTGTCGTATTTCTTGCCCATCAGATTTCTCTGGACCGTCCGACCGCGCTCAAGATTCTAGCTCCGCGCTATGCCGGCAATTCCGAATTCATATCAGGCTTCATCAAGGAGGCGAGAGCCGCCGCGAAACTGAACCACGCTCACATAGTCCAGGCCTACGCAGTCGGCGAAGAGGATGGAATCTACTATTTCGCAATGGAATTCATTGATGGCGAGACGATGAAGACAGTTCTCAAGAGGGAGAATCTCATCCCTGTTGACAAGGCTCTCGCCATAATACAGCAGATTGCCGAGGCGCTTGACTATGCCTGGAAAGAACAGCAGTTGATCCATCGCGACATCAAGCCTGACAACATAATGATGACCAAGAATGGCAGAGCGAAGCTGGCTGATTTGGGACTTGCGAAGTTTGCCGGGGAGATTGACGATGCCGACAAAGACGAAGTGATGGGCACACCCCAATACATAAGCCCGGAGCACCTTACAGGGATGCCTATGGATGTCCGTAGCGACATCTACAGCCTTGGCGCAACATTCTACCATCTGGTCACGGGGCGTTTTGCCTTCACCGGCAAAGATGCGCTCGAAATTGCAAGAAAGCACATAGAAGCGCCATTGGACGATCCGAGGTCGGTTAATCCCGCCATACCGGAATCCGTTTCGGCGATCATAGTGAAAATGCTGGAGAAGGAGCCGGATTCAAGATATCAGAATGCGGAGGTGCTTGCTGAGGATATCCGGCTCGTCCGCAGGGGGAAATCGCCGGTCTCAGCAGTTGTGAGGCATTCTTCTTCGAGCTCTTCCGGACTCCAATTGAGACGGCCTTCCCCTGCTGGCAGAAGCCAGGCAGGGAAGACGCTCACGATGAACACGGTAAGATCCGGAAGCAGGTCCGACTTGCGCGCGCCGAACCTTTCCTCCGGCTTTGGAACCAGGTCTGGCATACACCATGCCCCCATCGGAGCGACTGCCGCCCTCAGAAAGATGAAGGAAAAGAAGGCAAAGCGCCAAGTCATTGTCGCGATATCGGTTCTTCTTGCGTGTGTCGTTGGGGTTGCGGCGTTTTTCATCTACTACTCCATGCAAGAGACTGAGCCTACTCCGAAGAAAGGAAAGAAGTCTGCCGCTGGTCAGAAAGGATCTAAACCACAAGGTTCAAGCAAGGAACAGCCAAGCAATGGCCAGCAGTCGGAGCTTGAGAAAAAACTCTCTGAAATCGTCGCCATTTCGAAGCGTAATCCGCCGCCGGCAGACTCCGAGATTCTCAAGGCTTGCGATGAATTCGCCCAGAAGTTCACATCTCCTTCTAGCGACGCGGAAAAGACGGCGTTCGCGCAATTTCTTCAAATCTACATCCCGTTGGACGAGAAAAGGATTTCTCTTGCGCGCGAGCCGTTCAAAAAGGAGAAGTCGGCTCATGTCGAAAAGCTGAAGCAGGAAGATGATGCGCGCAGAAAAGAAGAGGAGGCAAAGAGAGCCGAGGATGCGAGGAAGGCTGAGATAGAGAGAAAAAGACTTGAGGAGGAAAATAAGAAGAAGGAGCAGGAAGCCAAAGAAGCCCGTGAATTGGATGAGTATAAAACATCTCTGGACAAACAGAAAGACGGTCTTGTCTACCGGGCCATGCTTGCCTGTTCGAGAAATGAGTACGACAGTGCCGCAAAGATATTTGACACAGCTCTCCAGGAGAAAAACAAAATTTCAGATCCAAGGCGATCCGAATTTGCAAAGGATTTTTCCGTCTGGGCGCAAAAGATGCAGACTGCTGTCGTTGGCGCTCAGAAATTCTATGACAAGCTCATGAACAGCGAGACGGTTCTTGCCGGCATGAAAATTGAGCTTCAGACTTCTCAGAAAAGGAACGAATACGGCTCCATCGTTAAAGTGTCAAATGGCGAAATCACTTTTAAAAACAGTTCAAATCAGATTGTCAAGGTGCTTCCCCTGAAGGAGCAGTCTCTGAAAGTACTCCGCCTGATAAGCAAAAAACTTTCTTCGGAGCTGAGCCTGGAAGAAAATGCTTTCGGCTATATGATGCTGTCCGCCGAGTTCGAGCTTGCAAACGAATATGCCGCTTCAAGCGCGGAGCTGAAAAATCTGCTTTCAGAAACTGCGGTCAGCTACATCAGGCAGAAGCTGAATTACAGCCCCGAGGAGGCTAAGGCAATAAAGGCGAAGTACGGAAAACTCGAAGATTACAAGAAGGCAACTCAGCAATAGCGAAGCTAATCCTCCGTTACTTTTAAGAACATCGCTCTTACCTGAAAGCCAATTAAGCCGTCTGGCACAGTTCAAGCAAAGTCAAACATGAAAATAGTTCACTTTTCAGACACGCATGCCTCCGCCCGCTTTTCAGGATGGAGATCCCTTTTTGACAAAAGGATCGCCGGCACTATTAATTATGCCCTTTTCAGAGGGGCCAAGCACAATCAAAGCCTTCTGGAAAATCTGCATTTCAAAATCAGAGATCTCTCCCCTGATCTTATTGTCTGTACAGGAGACATCAGCTCTACTGGTGAGCCAGATGAATTTTCAAGATCATTGAAATCTCTCGAAGCTCTGCTTCAGATTCCCGGGGCACGTTTTCTCTATGTTCCAGGCAATCACGACAAATATGTCAATGCCCCATCATGCAGAAAAGCCCTCAACGATGCATTCCGGAAGCTCAACGGCGATGAAATCTCCCTTGAAGATCTTCCGGTCAAAATTTCCGTCCTCGACTGCGACTTCATCTTGCTTGATGAAACCAGGTCGACAAACATTCTATCCTCCTGCGGACACATCAGCAAAGACTCAGTGGACTCGGTTGTCGAATGGTGCGGACAGGAAGCAAAACGCCCGAAAATCACGATTGGACACTATCCTCTGATCGAACCACATCCTTTTTTGAGAATTAGAAAGAGGCTTTGGGGAGCAAAAAGACTGACAGACCTATTGAAAAGCTCGGCAATCTCAATCTCCCTGGTCGGGCATATCCACAAGCCATATGCAAAGCTTGACAAAAGCGGGCGTGGAGAAATTTGTGCAGGCTCCCTTACCCGCAACGGTTCTTTTGAACTGATAGAATATCATAAAGAAAACAATGTCTTCTCCAAAACCAGGATCTTCTTATGAAAGGAAAAGAAAGGCTTGTCTGGATTATCGCCGGCGAAAGCTCGGGCGACCTCTACGGTGCCAGACTCGCCTGCGAACTTCGCAAACTCTCCAAGGAGCCTCTGAAAATAGCAGGAATGGGTTCGGACGGAATGCGGAAGGCAGGAGTTGAAATCATGGTTGACTCCAGCGAACTCGGAATCGTCGGACTCATCGAAGTGCTAAAGCATATCCGGACTTTCATCGGAATATTTCTACTGCTGAAAAGACGCGCCATATCTGAAAGACCCGATGCCGTGATCCTCATAGACTACCCCGGATTCAATCTGAGGTTCGCGGAGCAAATGTTCAGCAGAAAAATTCCAGTGATCTGGTTCATATGTCCGCAAGTCTGGGTCTGGGGAAAGGGCAGAATCCCGAAGCTTGCAAAATTCTGCAGGAAGATGCTCGTAATTTTCCCTTTCGAAAAAGAGGTATTTTCTGGGACAAGCCTCGACACGGAATTTGTAGGACATCCCCTCATAGACATAATGAGAGAGGAGGCGCAGACCATGCCGTCCAGGAAGAGGGATCAGTTCCTTCTTCTTCCCGGCAGTCGCAGGGACGAAATAAAGAGGCTCTTTCCCTCGATGTTGGAAACTGTCCGGAGACTGCGCAAGGAAAAGCCGTATCTCAGCTTCGTCGTCGCCGCGCCAAGAGAATCAATAAGCAGGATGATTTCCGCCATGCTGAAGGATTTCATATCGCAAAACAACGCAGAAGAACTGAATGATGTTGAAATCGTCTGCGGCGATACGCACAGACTTCTCTACGAGTCGGGAACAGGTCTTGCCGCATCCGGAACAGTAACAGTGGAGGCGGCGATCGCAGGGCTCCCTCTCGTCGTAATTTACAGAGTCAATCCTCTTACATATTTCCTTGGGAGCCTGATTATCAAGAAACTTTTCAGGAATTTCATAACGATGGTAAACATCATCGCATGCAAAGAGGTCTACAAAGAGTACCTTCAACACTTTACGATAGACGAACTGAAAAGCGAGATCGTGAAAATACTGCCGGATGGAAGCAGAAGGAAGGAGATTGAATCGGAAATTGCGGAGACAGTGTCCAAGCTTTCCTCCGGCGGAATCGGAGCATGCAAACGGGCGGCAATATCAGTTTTAAACTGCATCGCGCAGAAAATTTGAGACTGTTGACAGCTTAAATGATGGCAATCTGGGGCGCTATAGGAATCGGAATCGAAGCATGGGAATAATATTCGATCCCGATTCCGACCCCGATACCGACCTGTCTGCGTGCTCGCACAGGCAGATAAATCCCAGCAACAGCAATTTCCACGAGTCAGGAATTCTGAATTTATACAAATAGAGTCTTTCCCCCTGCATGGATTCTGGAGACGATCATACTGAATCATCGCGTAATGCTTTAGACTTGTTCGAGAATACGAATGACTCCGTTTGTTCCGTCAACTTCTACCATCATTCCATCCTTAAGAATGCTCGTGGCATCTTCAATTCCCGCCACGCAGGGAAGTCCATATTCGCGGGCAACTAGCGCCCCGTGCTGAAGGAGGCCGCCGACTTCCAATACGACAGCAGAGGCGTTCACGAAGAGCGGTGTCCAGCCAGGATCTGTGGCCCTTGCCACGAGTATTTCCCCTTTTAAGAATGCCTTTTCAGTTGGCGAAGCCAGGACTTTTATTTTTCCAGTCGCCTTCCCTGGCGATATTGATTTTCCTTCTATTTCTCCGTCATTGACTGCTTTTTTAGGGGGTCTGAGGATTCGACCTCTTGAATCGAAGACGGTGGGAAGCTGTTTGGCTTTTTCCAGTATTTCCATGAAGGCCGTGCCTTCTCTGGCGACCTGCGAGAGAACGATGGACTTGTCCTTCAGCCCCCGGCAAAGTTCGTCAAGGCTCAGATCAAAGATCTGGTTCGGCGAGTCGAGGCGTCCTTCCTTGCAGAGGATGTCTGCCTCCTTCAATACTCTTCTTCTTATTATGTCAAACGCCAAGACGATTAGGAATTTATGCATTTCTCTGTATCCCGCGTAAGTTATGGCAAAAGAATATTTTCTTTTGAAAATCCAGGCTCTGACGAACCCTTTTTCTGAACGCATTATTCTGTGGAAATGCTCAAATGCCTCCTCCCGTTCATTTTCCTGTCGTTTGAATTTATCCAAAGGGTTTTCATCCGACGGGGAAAAGTGCATGGAAAGAAGTATTCGGATCAGATCTTCAGGCCTGTCCCTGTATCTTGGAGAAGCGAGATCCAGCTCTCCCGCGCACCTGTGTCCGAACTTTTCAAGAAAGTTCTCCCAGCCGCGGATAAACCGATCTGTTGTGCTGGGCTGTTTAAGCAAATTCAAAATTTGTTCCTCGTCAAGAGCGTCTGGAACAATGGATGCCAGGCGATAGAGCTCGAAATCCATTTCTGTTGTGATGTTGTTCGGCAAAGCCAAAGAGAGTTTCTGCGCAGATCCTGGGTCCGATGAGGAAAAATCAGACTCCATTTCAGAAAGAATCTTTCTGGCGAGCAAAGCTATCGGGGCACTGTATCTGGCATTCACTTTTAGCATTTTATAAATGAGTTCCTCGCACAATTTATCGAGTCCGATATCTTTTTCCAGCAGAGACTTGGAGTGCTTCACCAGTTTGAGAATCATTTTCTGGCTTAGGCGATGTGCCTGTTTTGGAAAGAGAAACGCCCAGGCAATGAAAGGGAAAATTTGGAGAAATGCAATAGATGCGAAGAAAAAGAAAGACAGAAGATTGAAGCTTCTTGTGTATTCCTTCTCGTCGGCTGTCAATATAGTTTCTGACGCCAATGAATCCATGACATTGATGAAGGATGCGAATCTGTGCTTTCCAAAAAGATGGAAAATGAGCGAAAGATTTATGTATATTCTCCCGTTCGCCACCCATGCCAGCGTCCTTCTAGGGCTCAGAGCAATCTCTTTCCTAAAAAGAAAAATACCAAGATATTTGGGAATGAGATCTATAAGGGATGTCGCCATTTTTGACATTGGCCGATATAGCCCCTGCACGCTTATTGTGGCGTCCAGATAAAGATGCTTGTCTTCTCCCGGAGGAGTCGTCATTTCAGGAGAAACAGGAACATATGCTGTTATCGGACGAGCCTGCAGAAGAAAAAGGGAAGACTGTGAAAAAGCCCACTCTATATCCATTGGCTTGCCATATACATCTTCGACTTTCTTGATCAGCTTGCACAGTTTGGCTAGTTCATCTCCTGAAAGAGATGCTTCTGCGCTTTTAAAATTCTCCTCCTCGCAAGTCCCGCCTGAATAATCGAGCCATATGGTCTTTTCCTTCTTTCCCCCTGTGAATTCCTTCAATTTGCACGTGTTTTTATCAATGATGAATGTGTCGGGAGAAATTGCTCCCGACACAACGGATTCTCCAAGCCCCCAGTTGGAATTTATAACAGCTTCGTCGAAGGAATTATTTATGGGATTGATCGAGAAGCCAACGCCCGCTTTGTCGCTCGCGATCTGCTTCCGCACAACAACTGCGATCTTTGGGGCGAAAATATCGAATCCGTGTTCTTTTTTGTATACGAAAACTCGGTAGTCAAGACAGGACGCAAAAGCCCTTTTCACTGCGGAGCATATTTTGTCTGAGACGACTCCGAGCACTGTCTCATAGCCGCCTGCAAATGAAAGCCCGTCAAGATCCTCCTCCGGTGACGAGGAACGGACAGCGAAGAGGGATACTTTTTCGAAATCATTTAGTGCTGAGGCGAGATCTTGCTTTTGGGAATCTGTCAGTTCAATGGATGAAGCCATATTCTTGAGTTTTGCACATGCGTCTTGAAAAGATTCTGGAGACGCGCTTGAGAGTTGAGCCCATTCTGGAGATTTGAAAATTGTCTCGAAGGATGGCTCGAAGTATTTTGTGGAGAGGACAAAGCCCGGTGGAACTGGAAGTCCTTGGCGAATTCCGTTGATGAGGGAAAGAGCTTTGCCTCCAACTTCGCTCAAGGAGACGTTGTCAGCCCCAGGAAATTTATAAAAGGGTTTCAAAGATTGACTCCGCGGATATCAGCGCATGCCTGGTAGGCGTGTTGGATCTCTACGACGGAGATCCCAATACACAAAAAATACGGGCATAGAACTTTGCATACCGCCCCAAGTTCTGTTCAATTGACATTGCTCAGTTTGCGGATGTCGGAGCACAGCATTTTGACATCGGTCTCATCCGTATCCCAAGAAGACATGAACCTGATGCCGCCAGCGCCTATGAAGGAGTAGAAGCGCCAGCCAAGGCTCTGAAGTCCATCGCGCATATGCTCTGGCATTTTGACGAAGACAGAATTTGCCTCTCTAGGAAACATAATCTCGACGCTTGGAATCTCCCTGATGCCAGCTTCCAGAAGAGCCGCCATTCTGTTCGAATTTTCGGCGTTTTTCAGCCAGGCTCCACTTTTCAGGATGCCGACCCATGGAGCGGCGATAAAACGCATTTTGGATGCAAGCTGTCCAGTCTGCTTGCATCTGTATGCAAAATCTTTCGCAAGTGCCTTGTCAAAAAAAACTACAGCTTCGCCGCCGGCCAAGCCATTTTTTGTTCCGCCAAAGCAGAGGACATCAACACCCGCCTGCCAGCTTATCTCGCGAGGACGGCAGTCCAGGCTTGCAACCGCGTTTGCGAAGCGAGCGCCGTCCATGTGGACTTTAAGGGAAAAACTTTTAGCAGTCTTCTGGATTTCGATCAGCTCGCGCTGAGTATAGACAGTTCCAAGCTCGGTCGCCTCTGTGACGCTTATCGCCTTGGGCTTGGGATAATGGATGTCAGTGCGTTTAGTGACAGCTTCCGCAATGCTGTCCGGGATAAGCTTCCCATTCGAGCCTTTTCCATGCAGTATCTTTGCCCCGTTCGAATAGAATTCAGGCGCTCCGCATTCGTCCGTCTCAATGTGGGCGAACTCGTTAGCGATTATGCTGTTATACGGCTGGCAGATGCTGGCCAAAGCCAGAGAGTTGGATGCCGTCCCATTGAAAACAAAAAAGACATCGCAGTCGGTCTCAAAGATATCTCTGAACGCATCGCAGGCTTCCCTGGTCCAAGCGTCGTCTCCGTAGGGAAGATCGTGCCCGTGATTGGCTCTGTTCAAATATTCCAGAGCCTCCGGACAGATTCCCGAATAATTGTCGCTGGCAAATTGCTTCTCGCCACGTTTCATTGTCTCCCCTTGTTTAATTCAAAAATAACAACAAAGTTCACGCAGTGCCGCTACGGCAAATATCGAGCATCTTGTCAGCGCTCAGTAAAGTCTGCACATCGAATCCAGAAATAAGTGCCGGTATCGCTTCCGACTCAGATAGAGATTCCAATGCCGACCACGAATGCGACGTAGTTTGCCGAACGTTTACAGCTTCTTCGCGACACAGCTGTCCCAACACTACAGCAAGAAGCAGTTTTAAGCAAAGACTCGCGCTCAAAAACAATCAGATTTATTTTCAGAATCTAACTGACAATGGCGATCTATACTCGTTTAGCGTGAAAATTGACATTTTGGTTGCGGAGATTTCGGGAATTGCTTCGGATTCTACGAGACCGCCGATACCCAAGTATCGAAGGCTCTCGCAGGAGCCGGAGCAAAGTACGGATTCTGTAAACGAACGTAGTTTACTGAATACATACCTTTGGGCTCTATTTCTCCGTTCCTTCCTCGGACGACATTCATGTCGCCTCTCGGTCAAGTAAAGTGCATGAATATACTCTTAAATGCTTTATAATAAAGGATATATTTGTACTGGCAGTGCTTTATTAAATCCTATTAACGAGCAAATAAATTTCTAATGATTTCCATGCTTCCAATCCCGCATCCGCGTGGAGAATGATAGAGGAGCGTTAGAAATGTTAGAAATGTCGAAAAAGAGAATTTTAATTGTCAATCTTGCATTATTCTTGTCTTATCTCATTTTGGGTTTATTGTACTCCCTGTGAATATTTACGGTTCACGGTTCCAATTTTTCTGGGATGGATATTTTTGCCGTTTAATTATTTTGTCTATCTTTATTATCGGCCATAAAAAAAATGAAGGAGTTGAGCCATGTTGAGAAATTTTACGGCTATAATCGAGAAGGAAGGGACAGGATATGTCTCCTTGTGTCCTGAACTTGACATAGCCAGCCAAGGCGATACAATCCAGGAAGCCAAGGCTAATCTGAAAGAAGCTCTTGATTTGTTTTTTGAATGCGCATCGGGTGATGAAATCAAACAGCGTCTCCCTGACGAGATATTCATTACCAATGTAGAGGTGGCAGTTGGGTAAGTTTGGCAATTTTTCCGGCTCCGTCCTATGCCGTATCCTATCAAGGCATGGTTTCATTCAAGTCAGGCAGAGGGGAAGCCATATCGTGATGCAGAAAAAAACGCAGAACGGGACAATTACCGTTCCTGTTCCAAATCATAAGGAAATCCGAATTGGAACACTTCTCTCCATCATCCGCCAATCTGGAATTCCTCGATCCGAATTTGAGAATTGAAATATTTTCTAACGAAACAAATTCTGCCAACGCCGAGGCCGGCGCGGCAGATTTGCAACGTGTGCG
>DYRX01000453.1 GCA_020718525.1 Victivallis vadensis | reverse complement strand
GGCGACGTTCCGAGGATGCCCTTGACAAATTCCTTCTGCCATTGAACATGATTGATCTGGATCGTTCCGCAGCCGTTGAAGCCGCAGCTATTCGCGCCCAGCTTGAAAAGAAAGGGATATCCATAGGCCCTTATGATCTTCTGATCGCAGGTCTTGCCCGATCACGAGATATGACGCTGGTGACTAACAACACCAAAGAATTTGAAAGAGTTGCTGATCTGCATCTGGAAAACTGGCTATAAATATGAAACAGAAGAGCCAATCCATGAATAAATTGAGGGCTGCTTACTGGGATGCGGATGTGTCCGTGGAACAAATCCGTCAACTGCTTGCGGGGGAGATAGACCTTGCGGGCGGCATCGACCGGGTTCATCTCTACCGCCGGCTGCTTACGACCTATGACTGGTACACGCTGCTGGCTCTGATTCCCCCGGAACGTCTTCAGGAGGCCCTGAGCGATGCCGTTTTGGAGCGGCTGTATCCCGCAAGCCTTAAGGAACGTTATCTTTATGCCCGAAACGTATTATTCGGATAAACTTTATCCGTTCATGGACATGGTCCTGGGGCTGATTCGCCGGACATCCGCGGGGTTTTATCTCACCGGCGGCACGGCGCTCGGTCGGCATTACCTTCAACACCGCTATTCGGACGACCTCGATTTATTTGTGAATCGAGCGGAAGATTTCCGCCAGCAGGTAAAGGAGGCCCTGGAGGCCCTGCGTCTCGGCGGAGTCGCTTTTGAGCCGGGAATCGCCGCGGACGATTTTGTGCGTGTGCTGGCCCGCCGGGACGAAACGCCGCTCAAGATCGATTTTGTCAATGATATAGCGTTTCACTACGGCGATCTTCAGGAAGCGGCATTTTATCCCCGGATCGATCACTGGCGGAACATTTTGTCGAACAAACTCTGCGCATTGTCCCGCGGAGAGCCGAAGGACATCGCCGACATTCTCTTCATTGCCAGACGCTTTGCCTTTTCCTGGCCAGGGGTTTTCGGCGAGGCCCGTCAGAAGGACCTATGGGTCGATCCAATTGAGGTATCCAGAATTATTAATGAATTTCCAGTTGAGCTGCTGGGCGGCATAAAATGGGTGGAGACGTTCGATAGAAAGGCCTTCGCCGTTTCTCTGCGGGAGCTTCATCTTGATATATTGCATGGCCGGGATAATTCGTTGTTTTCAACTTCCGGGGAATATCTGTCCCCACCCTGAATTAAATTGGGACAGCGCCTATTTTCTCCATAGCAGCAGGTCTCCTCAGTGGGGATTCGCATCTGTTGAAGCTCAAAGAATTCAAAGGGGTCGTAATTATTATCGCTAAATTATGCTTGACCTGGCCGACTCCTTACATTAGTATATTTTCGTAAGGAATAAAACGCGGAGGATAACGCTATGCGATCCCTCATCACTTCCAAATATCAAACAACGATCCCTAAAACCATTCGCGAGAATCTTGGCCTTTCCGTAAAAGATGCTCTGGAGTGGAAGCTGGAAAATGGCAAAGTTACGCTCTATCCCGCCAAACAGAATTTCTTGAAGTACCGGAATGCTATCAAAACCGGCGAGGGAGACATTGCCGCCGACATTGACGCTGCCCGGCAGCTCCGCATGGAGAAATACCGCTGATACGATACGTCATTGACACGAATGCCCTGATTTCTTTTGTT
The DNA here is from genome assembly GCA_020718525.1 of Victivallis vadensis. GTDB lineage: Bacteria > Verrucomicrobiota > Lentisphaeria > Victivallales > GWF2-50-93 > DYRX01. The sequence goes on along the minus strand of DYRX01000453.1, from coordinate 421 downwards.
ACAGACCGGAACCGGGAACAACAAGAGAAAATTGCCCCGCTCTTTGAATCGGCCGCACACATGAAGGCCGTCATCTTCTGCCATCAGCATGTTTTAACAGAGTTTATTTATGTGCTGGACAGAATCTACCATGTCCCGAAAAACGAGATCGGCATGATGATTAAGGATCTTATCGAAATGCCGGGCATTGAGGTTGTTCAGGAAGTCGATTTTAATGCAGTCCTTTCCTGGTGGCCCGATCCTGTTCCTGATTTTGGAGACGCCCTCCTTGCTGCGGTCGGTAAGGCCATAAGCGGGTCGCTGGTGGTGACTTTCGACCGAAAATTCGCCGCGAACCTGAAGACGCTCGCTATCAACATCTACTCAGAATGAAGGCAAGAATATCCGCACTTTAACATAACTGGTGAACTATGGAGCAACC
>DYRX01000452.1 GCA_020718525.1 Victivallis vadensis | reverse complement strand
ATGCCAGGCAAAGCAAGAAAATGATGATATGGCAAGTCGCAAGCAGACAAAAGCAAAACAGGAGGTCATTATGTGCCACGCCTTTATCGCAGTGAAATTAAAAAAAGGGACATGTATTAAATTCATCGCACTCCTCGCAGTGCATGTTTTTCTGATTTTCCCCCTTGCAGGAGAAGATTTCCTATCGGAGATGGATGCGGAAATGCTCTCCTCTCCTGTCTTCGATACAAATGCGGCACGCAAAAAGGCTTCCGAAGAAATGGGACTCTCCGCTCCGCCGCAGGCCCCCATAAGCGGCAAGCCGCTCGAAGATGCCGTCAGAAGCGGCGCACAAAAACTAGCCGACAAAGAATTTCCCCAGCAAAAGCTCGCGGAGACAAAGGCTGAAGCCGAAAAGAAATATGCGATGCTTAAGAAGGGCGATAAGATTACAGTGACAATCAGATGGGGAGCCGGCGGCATGGAATACACAGGAAAATACAACGGCTTCAATGGAAGGCATCTCTTTGTCGGAGACAAGCAGGTGCCGTCAGTAGATTTGCCCGCACGTATCCTTGACTCGGTTGACGAGGACAGGTGCGCCAAAAAACGCGAGGAATACGTTAAGGAAAATTTCCATGCGCCAAGATTAAAACTGATATCAGGCGAGGAAAAGCGGATTCGTGGGGAATTCTCCAAAGCCCAAAAAATCTATGACGAATGCAATAAACGTGTCGCGGAAATGGAAAGGGCGCACAAGCAGGCGACTGCTTTGAAAGTCATTGAGAAGTTCTCTGAATTAAAAGCCCCGAAACTGAAAGACATTTCAGCGGAAGACGAGAAGCTTAAGTTTTGCAGAACGCTTCTGGAAGCTGTCAATTTGTTCTGTGAAAAGCACGAAGTTCCAACCTATGAGACCGTCTCAAGACTGCCATCTCTGCGAAGTCTCAGAGATGTCGAAATCCCTGCATTGGAAAAAGTGGAGAAGGAAAGAAAAATGCAGTTGGAAGAAGAGGAGAGAAGGATCGCCCAGCAGAAGAAAATGCAGATCGCTGAACAGAACAGGGCAAAGTTCACTGAGAGCAGGAAGAAGCTTCAAAAGATTGAGAAGGAAATCGAAGACATCCGTCCTCTCCTCGGATGGAAAATGGAATTCTCCGTAATCGACACGCTCTCATTTGAAAAATTCCCATCTCTCAAAATCAACGGTGCACTGGGACTATATATCATATCGCTGAGAGCCTCGATGGAGAAAGTCATACTCATCACCAGGCACACATCATTCCAGACAACCGGGTTGGCAAGCATGCGTATGCGTCTATGCGAACCGATCGAAGTGAATCAACAAAACGGTTCCAGCAAACTTTGGGACGTATATCTTGAAACAGATCAAGAGGATATTGATACATTTGTGCGTCTGATCAAAAGGCGCAACAAGATCGCGTCTGAAATCATCGAGGCTGACGACAGCATACTTGAAAACTATTCAATGTCAAAACAGCAGATATTCCATTTCCGGGACAGCAGTCTCACGCAAATCCAAAGCGAGCTTGAATGTAAAAATCTTTGGGCTTCCGCATACGAGGTCAGCCCCAGTCAGCGTCTTCTTCTGGTTAAAACTGAAATTGCAGACTGCTACGTGAAAGACGTTCGACGCCTATCCGACAACGCCTATGCCGTTGACCTTAAGAGCAAGTCCGGAGCTTCGGATTCCTTTTCCGATGATTTTAGCCTGCTAGTTTCGCCTTCTGATCCTGCAATATATTTAAGCAAGAACACCATCGTAAAAAGCAGGATATCCTACAGGCCATGTCTCCTGAGCAAATCAGGAAATGAAATCACTGTGAACGAAGCATCAGAATATCTGGTGAGCACATCCAAGGAGCTTGCGCTTTGGCTAAACGAATTTGAATAGTGCTTCCTATTGGCGTAATTTCAATTAGCGGAGGATTAAGCAATGAAATTTTATATTACAAGGGCACAGAGGCACATTTCTTTACTTCGTGTGAGTAAAGTCCAACTTTCTGAAAATGCACACGTAGGGCTTTGACCTAATAAATAACAGGAGGTCATTATGAGCAGACTGAAGGAAATGCTGAAAAAAACCGTCAGGGTCAGTGAA
>DYRX01000451.1 GCA_020718525.1 Victivallis vadensis | reverse complement strand
CACGAACTGAATCAACAAAATGGAGGAAAATAGTGTCAACGGCCACCCGTACTGGACCACCGTGGGACATCTGAAACTGTGTCGGGGTATTCCACAGGGCAACCGCATGAAAACACGCTCAATTATGGAACTCCATTTGCAAGACTTTCGACAGATAATCATTATCCCATCCTGAGAGAAGTCGTTTTGCATTGAGACCGTTGCGTAATGCTTTTCTTTTTTTCAATAGATTCAACGCGATAGCTAAATTTTCAGAGGAGGCGAACCCTTTTCTTATACGGCATTCATCTTCTCTGAAAGCTGTGTCCGGGCACCTTCCAGTCATCCTTGTTTTCCATCCATTCAATATTTCCGACAGCCCAATATTTGCGGTGTTCAATCCTTCCATCGGTTGAATATTGCTGTATCTGCCTTATTTCAAGACGTTTGAGAATTTGCGCAAATCAGTCCTTGCCGCATTCGGAAAGTACATGAGCGACGCGGCAGAAGTCATAAGAGTCATGAAAAAACCGTCGGACAGCAACAGCTACGTGGGCTTCCGCGTCTGCCTGCCTGCATATCAGTGAGCTAAAGGAAGTAAAAAGCAAGAAGGGGAAGGAAAAATGACACAATCGTATTAGGCGCTCAGCGATATCCGAGTGGCTTGTCGTGCAAATAGATTTCGGCTTTGAGCGGCTTCTCGACTTCGCCAAGCTTTTTAAGGGAGATCTGCTTTTCGCGGCATATTGTCGCAAGCAGTTCCCTGAGCGGCACCTGCTCAGAAAGCTTTTTATAATTCTCATACGAGACTGCGTCAATTTCGAAATTGTCCGAGAGATATTCGAGGTAGGCAAGTGGGTGGAACTCGTCCTTGAAGACAAGCATCGAATCCTCGTGCGCCTCCCATTCGGACTCCGACATCTCCGTCGAGTTCTCGAAATTTTCCAGGCACTCCTCCGACCAGTTCACGATTTCCATGAATTTCGTCCGTGTCATTGTGTCGGAAATGACGCGATCTCCGTATCTCTTCCCGGAATTTTCCGCGACTCTGAGGATTTCCTCCTCGCTCACTCCTCCGCGCTCGTTCCGCCACGCCATGTCCTTGCGATATGCGCTCTGGAATTCGTTTGCGAAGCTCTCGTTTGAAACTGTCTTCAAGTCGGCATTCGCCGTCCGTTTTCTGATCTCGTCGTGAAGCTCTCCCACGCCTGAACCCTTCATGAAGATCTTTTCCGTTTCAGGACGATGGTCAATCTCAGATCCGGATGGAGCATTGCTGACAGTCAATTCCTTTCCATCTGAGAAATTCGCGCAAAGATCGGCGAATATTCCTGCGGAGGGATGCTTGTACAGACAGGCGATGATTTTGCTGTCCGGACTGCAGAAAGACTGCAGGCAGACTCCGGGCATCTGTTCCACCAAGTATGAAAAGCCTTTGGAAAACTTGAGTGACTCGAATTCTTTGACGCATTTTTTTGCGTCTTTTTCCTCGAGCCAGCTTGGAGACGGATCCGGGACAAGCCTTATTTCCGACGGGCTGGAATTCATGGAGCCGAGAGTTTTCGCCAAGTTTTTGAAAAATTTCTTTATTCTGTAGATGATTACGAACAGAGCAATCACAGCGACTAGAACCAGCGCTATGACCACCAGAAACGTGACTCCTAGAACATCGAGAATGCCCATTTTTCACCCCATTGATTTGCGATTTCGAGTCCTGCCCACGACACCCCTTTGCCGCACGGCGATAACAATTGCGCCAGATTACGGCAAATAAAAGCCCTTTTTCAAGATTTTCCAATATTTTCTGGCAATGAATAGAAATTTTGCGGGTTTTCTCGCATGAGACGGCGGGCCAGCATGCTGGCGTCCGATCGCGAAATCGCCTTCGCGCCTACTTTTTCCGCGAGGACAGCGGCGATGTTCTCCCTGGCGAGCTTAAGATGTCCATAAACTTTCTCGACGATCTTGTAGTCGCCTCCGAAACCGAAGATTTTGCTGTTCGGAACCATGTCAAGCCATTCAGACAAGGCGGAGCGCGCCTGCGCTGGGCTGATAATGTGCATCCATGCCATGTTTAGATGGACTCCTGGAAAATATTTTGCAAGCACCGCGGTTTCCCGCACCCAGGGCATGCCCC
>DYRX01000141.1 GCA_020718525.1 Victivallis vadensis | reverse complement strand
GACTTGTCTGACCAGTCAGAGTGCCGTTGGCTCCGGCGGTGTAGGTCAGCGTATATGTGTTGATTGCGAAATTCGCGGAAATCGTGTGCGCGGCGCTGACGTTCTCGAAAGTATAGGTCGTAACTGCGCCTGCAGAGACAGCGTCAACGAGGACATCTGCGACATGGTAGCCACTGTTTGGTTTTATTGCGAATGCCTGTGATGCGCCATGGTTGACGGTGACAGCACCGCTCGGAGCCATCGATCCGTTCGCCCCGGCAGATGCCGTGATCGTGTAGGTCGTTACCGCATACTGCGCAGTGACTGTAGTGTCGGCGCTTATGTTGTCGAACGCCTTGTCCCAGCCGGTGAACGTCCAACCCGCATTTCCAGCGACAGCAGGAGCGGTCGCAGGCGATCCGTGGTTCACCGTCTGCACAAGCTCGCCGCCGCCAGTCCTGCTTCCCTTCCCAGCCAGATCGAATGTAACAGTGTGTGTGCCTGTTCCGAAATTCGCGGTAATTGTATGGTTTGCTGTCACATTTGTGAATGAGTAGACGGTGACTGCAGTGGCCGACATGCCGTCAACAATCACGTCCGCGACATGGAATCCGGCATCCGGTGTGATGGAGAATGACTGACTTGCGCCGTGGTTCACAGTCAGCGCCCCGGCCGGAGATATACTACCGTTCGCTCCGGCACTGGCGGTGATTGTGTAGTTTAGAATTGCCGCAGTAAAGTTTACACCGCTCACATTGGCATTGTTCACTGTCATATCAGAGCTTGCCGGACTGAACGAATATCCACTTAGCGATGGAGTCACAGTATAATCCCCGTTCCCAATTCCAGGGAAGCTGTATGTTCCGTCCGCCGCCGTAGTGGTGCTCGCCGCCGATGCGCCGGAAAGACTGACGGTCACCCCTGCCTGTACAGCGCCGCTGACAGTTCCTGAAGCGGTGAAGTTCGTAGAGTTAAGCCTCTCCGCCGCAAGCAGGAACTGTCCATAGCGGTTCGACCAGCCGTGAATCTTGGATTCTGTTTCAACGTATATGTTCGAGTTGAAGCATGTCGGAGTGCGCAGGGCAGGATCCACACGGGTATCAGGTCCGGTCGTGCCGAAATAGCGGATGTAATCCTGGAAAGCCGAGCGCATGTATGTAAGATAGATTGTGTCACCGCCGTGCAGATAGCAGAAGGCGGCGGCATTGGCGGACATGAGGAGATACGGGATCTGCCCTTCGACAGGGTCAGCCCCGTGAATGTACTCAGGAACCTGCAGAGGCAGGTAGCCTTCGGGAGTGCTGTCGCCGCCGTATGTGATGGATATCAGATACGATGTCATCCGGTTCAGCAATGCCAGCAAATCAGCGGCGTAGGCATCATCTCGTCCCAGAAAAATTTCTTCGTAGGCCTTGGCTACCGGTTCGATGAAATAGCAGTTCTGCAAGGGGTGGCGCGTGGTAGGGTCTGGGTTGTCCTGATCGCCTGAGTAAACGAATCCGTGACGACCTGCCGCCGCCTCACGCTCGAAGACGTTTGCAAGCACAGCCTTGATCGTGTCTGGAATTGTCCTATCTCCGTCTGCACTGGTATGCCATACGATGGATGGATTGATGCGCCAGATGTTGACAAGGGATTCGGTGATCCATCCCTGGAGCCGGATCTCGTTAGTGTTGCATTGTCCCTGATTGTTAAATGACTCCCAGATATAGAGACGCAGACCATCAAGAACTTCTTCAAAGGCATCGCGTCCGCGCGGGTCTCCGGTGATCAGCCAGTGCAGAACATATCCCTGGGTCCAGTTATGAGTGGGGCGTCCCCCGCCGAAACCGTTGTCCGGATTGTCATGAGAAGGTCTTGACTCCCAGTTTTTCATTTCATTGTAGGCATTGCCGTCATTTGTCGTATGATAGATGTCCATGTCTATTTCATGGCGCGCCATGACGCGTGCGAGATTCGCAAAGCCCGGTTTGCCGGTACGGAGGAAGTTCATATACATCCCGAATACCCAGTCGTAATGGTTGCCTGACCACTGACCTACATCCCCTCCCCAGCGCAGATCGCCGTAGTCATTCCAGCTGGACAGATCCTGTGCAAGGTGACCAAAGGCGCTTATACCCGTGAGATTGGGCGGATCCTCAAGAAGGGTATTCTCGAACATGGACTGGTGGAGCCGCTCGAATCTGTCGAAATCGGCCTGCCGATCAGCAGACAGCCCTGAAATCGGCACTGTGATGCGTCCCCATGCACCTGTGGACATGCAATACTCCGGTGCGGTCACCGCGAGCGGGCGTTCCACCACGCTTCCGAGGGACAGGGATCCATCGGCGTTGTAACGCGTCTGACGCAGTGCGGGGGCAAGTCCTTCTGAAACTGTCAGATCAAAAGAACGCTCGACTCCACTGCCGAAGACATAGTTGCCGCCTGCAGGAAGAAGTGCTGTAGAGCCGAATGAGATGGCGCTGAGCGTAAGATCTGACTGCTTGTTAAAGCCGTTGTCCCAGCCGAAGGAATTGTTGTTCCTGAAGGTCAGTGCCAGTCTTATCTCGCCCTTGTTCCTGTAGAAGAAAAGACGGGCGCGGAACTTGATCAGGTTATCACGCAGTGCAGAACCGCTGTTCTGCCAGATGCCGTCAACCCTTACCACCGCCTTCATTGCTCCTTGTTCCTCGACAGTCCAAGTACCTTCAGGAATGGCGGTATAGGCAGTTCCGCTCCGTATCGCAGTGAACGTATTTCCAAGCACACGGAACTGCGACTTGTCGAAAGTAAAACTGGCTGTTCCGGTGTTTACCGAAAGGGAGTCAGCCAGATCATTAACGGTCACGCCGGACACTGTCTGCGGAGGAGTTCCGGTCTGCAATGTAAAGCTGGAAGTTCCCCCTGGAGCCAGGTCTGTCTGGAAATCGCAAAGGAGCCAGCGCACACTGCTGTCCGGCCAGACTGCAGTCCTAAGGAACTGCGCCGGCACCTCTACATCACCGCTGAGCAGGCGCACATGTCCCGGATCCGCGAGAGCACCTTCGGCAAAAGGCACGCCAGATGTGACCGGTTCCGCCGTTTTTACCACCGGTTCAGGATTGGTCACAGTCAACTGGATGTCGGCCGCAAGCGCTGTCCTACATACTACGGCAGATGCAAAGACCGCCCCCAAGATTCTCGTCTTCACTGCTTTCATCATAAATTCAGGATCCTGCTTATATCGGAAATTTATTTCAAGCATCCCGCCGTCTCGTATTTCCATCTGTATGGCAATACGTAAGCATCTGAGTTATCTTAGTGCCTGTCCCGGAAATAAATGTCTTCTTGGCTCTTCCGGAAAACATTCGGACAGTACCTATGATTTGACAATATGATTTTCATTTTTCTCGAAGAACATCAAATCCCTGAAGAAAATAAACGGTAAAACAGCCGCAGAGTATTTCGAGGAAGACCGGGATTAGATTGACTTACGAGAACGCCCAGAAGTAGAAATATCCTGAGAGATGGTAAGCGTTTCAGAGATCTTGAATCAGGGCGATGATCCTGTGATCGCCGACGTGAGCCGTTTCTCTGTGTAAACCAGCCTATTTCCTGAAACGCCCCAAGGAAAGATCATATTTCGTGAGATATGGTGAATTCCTTGTGGAGAGCCGCGTAAGTCCCATTTTTTTCGAGAAGTTGAGAATGGGTGCCGGTCTCGACAATTCTGCCGTTTTCCAGCACGAGAAGAAGATTTGCATTCCGTATTGTGCTGAGCCTGTGCGCTACAATGAAGCTTGTCCTGTTCGCGACAAGCTTAGCGAGGGCGTTCTGCAGTTTCTGCTCGGTGACGGAGTCAATCGAGCTTGTCGCCTCATCGAGGATGAATATTGTCGGATCCGCGAGCATCGCGCGGCTGAAGCATATGATCTGGCGCTGTCCGAGAGAGAGACCTACGCCGTTTTCTCCGACTTTCGTGCGGAATCCGTCAGGAAGCGATTCGATGATGTCCAGGCAGTCGAGTTTCTTCACAGCTAGAATAGCCTCTTCCTCTGTCGCTCCGGGTTTCCCTACGATGATGTTTTCAATGACAGTTCCGGTGAAGAGGAAGTTCATCTGAAGGACAATTCCGAGGTGCTTTCTGAGGCTTGACGCCTTTATCTCCAGTATGTCTCTGCCGTCAATCAGAATCCTTCCGGAATCCGGGATGTAGAATTTCGCGATCAAATTTGTGATTGTGGTTTTTCCGCCCCCGGTCTGGCCGACGAGGGCGATTGTCTGACCGGGAGAGGCTTTGAAGCTGACTCCGTCGAGGGCGCGCTTGCCTTCCTTGTATGAGAAACAGACATTGTCGAATTCGACCTCGCCTTTGAGCGTTTCAAGCTCCATGGTGTCCTCTTTTTCGCTCCAGTCGGGCTTCATGTCGAGAAACGCGAAGACGCGCTCGGCGCCCGCCATGGCTGTGAGCGCGTTGTTGTATTGGGTGGCGAGGTGCTGTATGGGCTCGAAGAAGAAATTGGACAGGAAAAGGAACTGTATCAAGGTTCCAATGGTGATTCCGCCATCCGGCATGATCGCCCTCCAGCCACCGATAATGATCAGAGCCGATAGGAAAAACTGGCTGTTCAGTTCGAGCAGTGGAAGGAATACAGCTTCAGTTTCCGTGACTTTGATGTTGTAGCCAGAATGATCAAGAAGGAGTTCTCTGAAAAGCTTGGCGTTGAGCTTTTCTCTCGAATGCCCCTGTATGACCTTGATTCCCCTGATGGATTCTACAACAGAAGCCGAGACTCTACTGAAGCTTTCCTGCACCTGGCGGTAGGCGTGGATGAGCCTCAGCCTGAAATGGCGGTTCATCGCCCAGATTACCGGAGCGACCGCCATGACGACAAGAAATAGCGGCATGTCGTAGTATGCCATCATGATTGCCGCGATCACCATGTTCCCGAACTGCACGAGGCTCACAAAGACGACGCTTTGAATTCCAACCCTGACCGCTTCAGTGTCCGTGCTGAACCTGCTGATTATAGTCCCAAGCCTTGTTTTGCTGAAGTAGCCCATTGGCATCGAAATCAGCTTTTTAAGCATGTCCTGCCTGATGTCGTGAATCACATTTTCTCCGAGCTCCTGCGAGAGCCTGCTTCTGTAGTGAAAGCAAATCTGGGTGAAGAGGCTGAACAAAATGAAAGATGCAATCCACAGAGTCAGCCCCCTTAGATCTTTGCTGACAATCGGACCGTCAATGACTGCGCCGATCATCCAGGTGAGCACAGGCAACTGGACTGCGCGCATGAGCACCAGGACGATGAGGATGTTTCTTTTGAAGGCGTAAGGCTTCGAGTAGGAAAATATCCTTGCGAATATCGCATGGTCAATGGGGCGTATTTTGACATCCCTGAAATGGTCCCTGTTCGCGTGGGATATGCCAATCTGCTTCACTTCTTTCATGCAATCACCTTTCCGACAACAATCTCGGTCTGTATCCTGGCCGCCCTCCGGTAGTGCCCCTTCTGCCCCATCAGCTCGGCATGAGTTCCGGTCTGGGCAATTCTACCATCATGAAGAACTATGATGAAATCCGTTCTTTTCAGGACGTTGATCCTGTGCGATACCAGGAATGTGGTTCTTCCTTTCACCGCGCCCTCGAGACCTTCGAGGATCTCCTTTTCGGTCTGGGAGTCCAGTGCCGCCATCGGATCGTCCAGCAGGAGTATGGGTGGATTTGAGAGTATGGCTCTGGCGAGCGCGAGCCTCTGGCGCTGTCCTCCGGAAAGATCAATTCCAGACTCGCCGATCACTGTCGAGTAGCCATTGCTCATTTTGACAATGAATTCGTCGGCGCACGCAGTTTTGGCGGCTTCTACGATTTGCTCCATCGTCGCATCCGGCTTGCCGAAGGAGATGTTTGCCGCAATCGTGTTGCTGAAGAGAAAACTCTCCTGAAAGACTATTCCGACCTGCCTGCGCAAGTCTATGAGATCGTAGTTGCGCAGATCTTCTCCGTCGAGCAGAACAGCGCCGGAGCTCACGTCGTAAAACCTTGGGATCAGGCTGAGAAGCGTGCTTTTTCCGGAGCCTGTGCTTCCGAGCACGCCCACCGTCTGCCCGGTCTTAGCGACGAAGGATATATCGCTCAGCGCATGGCTTTCGCCTCCATGCGTGAAAAACACATTTTTAAACTCGACTTCTCCGCGCATGCGTCCAATTTTGATCGGATTTGGTGGGCTCACAATTTCCGCCTTTGTTTCCAGAAGATCGAAGACTCTGCCAGCCGCAGTGATGCTCTGCTGGACGTTGTCAATTATTCCGGTGACTGCATGAACTTGCCCTGAAAATCTCTGAAGCAGGCCAAGAAAGACAATCAGACCAGTTCCAAGCGCAAGCTCGTTTCCGACAACAAGATATCCGCCATATGCGAGGAGTATCGCGACGCCGGTCTGGGTGCAGAGCTCGACTGCTGGCGGAAAAGCTGTCAGAATCTTTATCATCGAGAGCTTCTGGTCGCGCATCTTGTCGTTGCCCTCCTCGAGAAGCTTCAGCTCCTCCTCTTCGCGGGCAAATCCCTTCACCACATGGATCCCCTGCACCCGTTCGCACAGCAGGAGTATCATCGCGTCTGCAAGCTCCCTGCCTTTCCTGTACGCCTTTCGGAGAAAGAGAGAAACACCCAAAGAGAGAGCGCAAATTATTGGGATTGTCGCCATGCACGCCAGAGTGAGCTTCGGATTGATCGAAACCATGTATGTCATATAGACGGCGAGTGAAACCGAGATAATGACGCATTGAATAAGGACTCCGTCTATGAAAAGCCTGAGAGCCTGCACGTCGCTGGTGACACGGTTGATGAGCGTTCCGGAACTTTGCGAATCGAAAAAGCGGAAGCTCATCTCCTGAAGCCTGTCGTAAACCTTGGAACGTATGTCAACGACGAGCCCGCGCTGAAGAAATTTGACCATGGTAATGCTATATGAATAGGAGAGGAGCGATTTCAGCACCGCCATAGAAAGGATGAAGGCTGATATGGCGAAAAGCACCTGGACAAAGCCCCAATCCGGTGGCGGATTCAGTCCCAGCGGCCAGACTGGAGCTTTCGCCGAAGCATCAAGCTGTTTTCTTATGAAGTCAATCCCGGCTCCCGTTAGGGCGAGACCCCAGAGCGTCACGCACAGGATCAGAGCCTGCAGAAGAAGCGCCTTTGCACAGCCGGCACGGTAGCGCCAGGCGAGAGCGAAAAGCCGCCGCAGTATCTTTGCTTGAGAAAGATTTCCCTCTTTAATGACATTTTTCATTGATTGTTCAGCAAGATAGCCTGTTATTCGGAAAAAATAAAACTATATTCAGAAAAATCTTGTCACATGCGCTTTCATGCTCGGATCTGGAAACGGAAAAATCAGGAGTTTGTCCAAATGGAGAACAGCGATTTCAAAATATCGAAAGTCGGCTCGCCAAGGTTCCAGTCGCCAATCTCGGAGAGAATTTTCGAATCGGACGAATCGAAGATAGTCTTCAACAACGATCCGGTGAAGATCATCGAAGAATACAAAAGCAAGGGCTCCATTCTTGCCATGGACAAGGCGGGACCAAGAGCCAAAATCTTTCACAATCCGGCAAACTCCATCGCCGCCATACTCACTGCAGGCGGACTCTGCCCAGGTATTAACGATGTCATCAAGGGAGTTGTAAACACTCTCTGCCAGAGCTACGGAGTCAAAAAAGTATATGGTCTCAAGTATGGCTACAGAGGGCTTGTGCCTGACTACGGACTACTTCCGGTTGTCCTCGATCCGGACGTCGTTGACGAAATACACACGCAGGGCGGGACAATACTTGGATCCTCCAGAGGTCCGCAGGACATAAACACGATGGTGGATTCCCTGATCGCGATGAACATCAACATTCTTTTCTGCATCGGCGGAGACGGCACTCTCAAATGCGCGCACAAGCTGGCGCAGGAAATCCTGCACAGAAAACTGCCCATCAGCGTGATTGGCATTCCAAAGACAATTGACAACGATATTTCCATGGTTGACAAGACTTTCGGCTTCGAGACCGCCATCTACAAGACGGACACTGTCATAAGCGCCGCCCACAACGAGGCGAAAGGCGCCTTCAACGGAGTCGGCCTCATTCATGTGATGGGAAGGGACAGCGGCTTCATCGCTGTCGCGGCGGCGCTGGCAAATACAAACGTGAACTACTGCTTCATCCCGGAGATCAACTTTGCGCTCGACGGAAAGAACGGCTTCCTTGAGCACCTCCTCCAGCGCCTCGACCGAAAACAGCACGCGGTGATAATCGTCTCCGAGGGTGCAGGGCAGAATTTCTTTGCCGGAGCGGAACAGCGCAAGGACGTGTCTGGAAACACCCTCCACAACAACATCGGCCTCTATCTAAAGGATAGAATCGTCTCGTACGCCAAATCGAAAAACTTCGAGCTTTCAATAAAATATTTTGATCCGACATATCTAATAAGAGGGGTCGAAGCGGAAGGGACGGATGCCGTATTTTGCGTGCTTCTCGCGGAAAACGCGGTGCATGCGGCGATGGCGGGATTCACCGACATGCTCGTGGGACTCAAGCATTTCGAGTTCACCCATGTCCCAATTGATCTTGCCACAAGGGAAAGAAAAAAAGTTGACACGACAGGCCAAGTCTGGAAGAGCCTCGTCGCAATGACAAACCAGCCAAATTTTGTCTGAAGCTACAGCTCAGCCGATAGCGCGTCTCAATGATTCCGCAAAACGGTCAACCCGCTCCGGCGGATCGTTGAACATGAAGAGCGGATTGATGTAGTCGCATCCGCTCTTGGGATCGTTGTCGGTGTAGGGTGCCCAGCCGTCCCGCATGAGTGATGAATTGACCTTCCTGGTCTGCTCCGGCGAGTGAAGCTGTATTCCAATGAGGATTCCGCGCCCGCGAACTTGGCGCACAAGTCCTTCATGCTCAAGCGGCTTAAGCCTCCGCATAATGTGACGCCCAAGCTCCTCCGCCATGCGCGGCGCATCCTTCTCCTCCATGAGCAGAAGCTCGTCGAGAGCCCAGCGGCAGGCGCGCCGCGCCCCGCCCATCGTGAAGCCGTAGAAATATTCCTCGAAGCTTCTGACCCCTTCTGCTACCTTTTTTCCAAGCATGACAACCGAAAGGCTCTCCGCCCCTCTAGTGATGTTCTTAGCCATTGTCACAATGTCCGGCTTGTACTCTCTGCCGTATTTTTCGGTCAGGTGCTCGAATGCGAACATTTTGCCTGTCTTTGCGTATGCCGTTACGACTTCGTCGAATATCACGAGAAACTCGTTTTCCCGTGCAATGTCTGAAATTGTCCTCAGCGCCTCGATTATGTCATGGACTCCGCTCGAAAACATGACAGGCTCGGCGATCACTCCAGCGATCAGTCCCTTGTGCCTCTTCACATGCGATTCGAATTTTCTGTACCATTTGGAGTTTGTCGCGGGATTTGGAAACAGAGAAAGGCGCAGGTTCATGTTGTGTATGTTGTGATCGAGCTTGACAAGGTGCAAGTTGGTTGATATTGATCCATGGTAGGCATTCCTTATGGCAATGAATCCGCATTTCTTGCGCTCCTCCTCGTTCTTGTGGAACTGGAGCGCGATCTTGAGGGCGAGGTCCACGGCACCGCTCCCGCTGAGGCCGAAGCCGACCATCTCCATTCCAGAGACGTCCATCAGCTTGGAGGCGAAAAGAATTGCGTCGGTATGCATGATGTTGTCAATCTGCGAAACATGGTAGTCCATGAGCTCGTAGGGAATTTTGAACATGTTTGCCTCGGCGCGGACGTCGCCGCTCCAGGAGACCGCCCCGAGATGAAATGCGCCAAGATCCTCCACCAGACCGTTCCGCGTGAGAACCTTGCCGAATTCCGGGACGTCATACACTACAGTGAAGTCCAGCTTCGATCCGAACTGCCTGAGTATGTGCTGTGACGCAAAGTCCGTGAGCGACTTGTCAATCGAGGCCAGCTCCTTCTCCTCGGCTTCCGATCGGTCCGTCTTTCTGAGCAAAGCTCTGGCAGTTTCGATCTTCTCAATGTTCCCGGCAAACTGGGTCTTGCTATTTTTTTTCAAATCAGTCTCCCCTTTTTATTCCTTCCGTAATTGCATGAGCTCCACCCTGAATCTAAGCCCAATTTGAATTTCAGACAAGGTGATTTCCAATATATCATCAAAATCTAACACGTTCAGACATCTGAATCCGCGAGATCGTTAAAAATTGCAAAAAAGTGCCACTGAAGAATCACAGAGCTTCGGATCTCTTGCGTTTTTGAACGAGGTAAATATTTCTAGTGTCCTGTTTCCTAAATAACGATACTATGTCTCTTTAATCTCAATTGGGTCTAATTCCCCGATCCTTGGGTCGGCTTTAGTCTTTGGTTCCAAAAAAAAT
>DYRX01000140.1 GCA_020718525.1 Victivallis vadensis | reverse complement strand
GGAATCTCAAAGCGGCGCTCACACGCCCGCACTCCAAAAGATGCTTCGCATCAAACTGAATATATACGTTGAAACTATAGGCTAGATCCCTCCGCCACTCCGCGGCTAAAGAAGTGCCACTTCTCGTTTCTTTCTGTGCCACTTTCGGCGAAAGTGGCATACTTTCACTTTCATTTTCACATGTCAAATCGGATAAGGAGGAAGAATCAAATATTGTTTTTTGTTCTAATTGCCAGCTACTGGAATGTGGCTTGATATTGCCTCGCAAATTTCTTTCGCATTCACTGGCTTTGAAACGTAGCCGTCCATGCCTGCGGCTATGCATCGTTCCCTGTCGCCCTTCATTGCGTGCGCAGTCATGGCGATTATCGGAATGCCGAAGTTGATCGAAGCAGGAGGTCTTTTTCTTATTTCCCGTGTAGCCTCCATGCCGTCCATTTGCGGCATCTGCACATCCATGAAGACGAGGTCGTATGGGATGCTGTCAAGGGTTTTGACGGCCTCGGATCCGTCGGCGACGGCGTCGGCGTGGAATCCGAGCTTCTGGAGGAGTTTAATGGCGACGAGCTGGTTTACACGGTTGTCCTCGACCACCAGTATTCGCTTGCGGCGGTCTGGTCTCTGGTCTTCCTGCTTGCGGACATCCTGAACAGGAACAACGGGTACGGGGGGCTCCAACCTTTTTGAAAAGTTATGCAGTAGGCTTGCAATGGTGTCGTGAAGCTGGGAACGCCTGACCGGCTTTGTGAGTGTCGCCGAGAAGCCTGCATCATAGATGGCGGCGTTTCCACCGAGCGGGGTTCCGATGGATGAGAGCACAACGAGGATGAGGTCGGAAAATCTGGGATTCGCCTTGACCGCGCGTCCGAGCGAGAGCCCGTCGGTTCCTGGCATCTGCATGTCTATCAAAGCGATATGGAAGGGTTGTCCCACCGCTGACGACGACTCAATCAAGGCTAGTGCGGTCTTGGCATCGCCTGCCTCATCGGTACTGCAGTTCCAGCGTTCTATCTGGGTTCTCAGGACGATACGGTTGTTCAGATTGTCATCTACTATCAGAATGCGCTTGCCCCGCACGGTATTGAGCGCGTCAGCGCTTTCCAGCACACCGTCTGGATTCTTCATCAAGTTTGCGGTGAACCAGAATTCTGAGCCTTTTCCTGCTGTGCTCTCAACGCCGATCTGGCCGCCCATGATTTGGACGAGTTGCCTGCATATTGCAAGTCCGAGGCCCGTGCCGCCGAATTCACGCGTGCTGGAGGAGTCCACCTGCGAAAATGGGCGGAAAAGCTTGTCCAGGTCTGCCTGGGGGATTCCGATGCCGCTGTCCTTCACCGAAAAGCGGAGCTGAGCGTGGGTGTCCGTCTGACTGACAAGCGATATTTTCAGGAGAACCTCGCCCTCTTTCGTGAACTTGATTGCATTGCCTACCAGGTTGACCAGGATTTGTCTGATACGTCCAGGATCCCCTTTCAGGAAGACGGGGACATCGGGTTCGATGATGCATGCGTATTCGAGTTTCTTCCCGTATGCGTGGAGGGCGAAGCTATCGTTC
Source organism: Victivallis vadensis (assembly GCA_020718525.1). Taxonomy (GTDB): domain Bacteria; phylum Verrucomicrobiota; class Lentisphaeria; order Victivallales; family GWF2-50-93; genus DYRX01. Next base: position 8,798 of record DYRX01000140.1, on the reverse strand, counting down.
ATGTCCTCCAGATGTGTCATGAGGTTGAAGTCGAGTATCTCGAAGTCGAGCTTGCCTGCCTCGATCTTGGAGAAGTCGAGGATGTCGTTTATTATGTTGAGGAGACTGTTTGCGCTTGTTGCGACCACTTCGGCAAACTGTCTCTGCTCCCGGCTGAGGCCTGTGTCTAGGAGCAGTGAGTTCATGCCGATGATGCCGTTCATCGGAGTCCTGATCTCATGGCTCATGTTTGCTAGAAATTCTGATTTCGCCTTTGCCGCGGCAGCGGCTTCCCTCATCGCGTCGCGAAGCGCGGTTTCTGCGCGTTTCCGCTCCGTGATGTCCTCTCCCGAGCTGAGGACGCCCTCGACGGCGTTATCCATGCCTATGAGCAGGGCGTTATGCCATGCGATAAGCCTTTCTCCGCCACTGTCCGTGATTATCGGGTTCTCATTGTATTTCATAGGGCCGATTGCTCCGTCAAGCAGTTTAGTGAACGCCTGGCAGGTTTGCGTCCTTAGTTGCTCCGGTATGAATGTGTCGAACCAGTTTCTTCCTATTATCTGCTCGGAAGGGCGTCCGATGATTTCACAGCCCTTCCTGTTGATCATGGCGACTCTGCCGTCTCTGTCTAGCACCAGAAGGATGACTTCCGCGACATCGAGATAGTTCCTCGCTCTTTCACGCTCTGTCTGGTAAATATCTCTCGACACGGTCATGCTCTTTAAGTCCTTGGACATCTGGTTGAAAGACTCTGCCAGCTCCTGCATTTCAAGCCCGCTTGCAGGTATTGATATTGGCTCTCCGGGACCAGCCTTGCCGATGCCTTTGCAGGCATGGGCGAGGCAAATGATCGGTCTGGCGAGCCACCTCGCGGCTAGAAAGGAGATAAGAGAGGAGACCCCGGTTGCAAGCAGGATGACCAGGAGTGTATTTTTCACGATGCCCATGGTGACGGGGAGGAAAATCCTTGGAGTTGCGCTGAACGCGAGCTTGAGAAAAACTGCGCTGGGGTGTCCTGCCATGACGTCGCTCGAAAATACGAGTGCGCCTCCATCCTTTCCAGCCGGCTTGGAGAAATACATGGTAGGATCCGGGGATATCTGTTTGTCCTTGGGGGCCAATATGCTGTTTTGCTCGGCATCGAAGAGCCAGAGCATTTCTTCTCCAGAGTCGTCCATTTTCCTCAGATATGCCAAGTAAGGATCGAGATCCAATCGCATGATGATGGCTCCTGCGAAACCGCCGACCTCGGGGTCGGACTTCGCGGCGGCCACAATGAATTCCGTATGGGCACCAAGCGTGTATGGGCTGTCAAATAAAATGCTTCCCGGCGGAGCTGTCTTAAGTTTTTCAAAAAGTCTAGCCGTTCTTCTGTAATAGAGGTCCTGTGGCTCAAAAATCGAGACCAGGCTTCTGCCCCGCCTGTTCTTGCCCACGCAGATCAGCTCTCTGCCGTCCGGGGCGATGAAGCTTGCCGAGATGCAGGCGTGCGTCAGTCTTGCGATCCCTTGGAAGCTCTTCTCGGCATCGAGCAGATATATCGGCGACTCCTCGGCGGGGGAGGAGAGGAACCGGTCCAGGCTAGGAGATGAAGATGCGTCGGCTACGGACCTTTCGATTCCTGCACAGTATTTCTGCTCAAAATGATCAACGCAGGATGTCAGCTCCATCCTGAACTCTTTAGAGAGGGCCTCAGCCGCCGCGTTTTTCGCGGAGACAAACTGCACGAGACCCGAGACCGAAGCGGAAATAACCGCAACGGCAAACATCATTCCGAGGAGACTGTATGAAATCGGAATCCTGCTCAGCATCGCTTCCTCCAAATATTGCTCGTCAATATGCAAATTTCCACGCTAGGGGTGGCGGGCAAAAAAAACGCCTGTGTCGGGGCTGAACAGTGAATCGTCCGACAGCTCATTTGCTGTCGAGCGCCAATGCTTCTTCAACATATTCTTCAACGAGCGGATTGCCCTCCATGCTTTTTTCCAGTCCGAGCATTTTGCATCTCTGGCGGTTCACGATTACAGCACCTCTTCCAGGCGCATAAGGTGAAATCTCCGATGGACTGACGCCTTCGCCAAGTATCCTAGAAGCGAGTCTTGCCGCCTCGAATCCCTGCTTGAAGCCTGAATCGTCTACCACGAGCAGGACTCCCTCTTCTACAAACTGCTTCTCGTGCCCCACGTCCGGCTTTCTAATGTTTTCTAGATACCAGGCACCCGCCACTAGCTGGTCAACTGGATTTCCCGCCGCGTCCTTCAGCGTGTTGTGGTTCAGGACGAAGAAGGAGTCAGACTTTTTCGCAAGGTCAAGCGCCTTCTCTTTCCATTCCTGATAGGAATTGGTCATGACGGTTCCGCTTATGGACACAGGGAGCTTGCCCGACTCCGAAAGCTTGAGAAGCCCTTGGTCTTTGACCTTCCAGTTTCGGAGTCGTCGGACAATATTGCCATGCTCTTGATTTCAGGGATCAGCTTTTTCAGCGTTCCGACGCATTCGAGAAGGTAGCCTGCCTAGTATATTCCAGTCACATTGTGCCCCGGCTTTTCAATGGAATCTATCAGTCCGTATTTAACCGGAAGCCCGTTCACACCCCAGAACACGACAGGGATGCCAGTGTCAAGATAGACGTTGCCAAGATAGTTTGTGGCGTTGTCGTCACCGAGCATTATAAGATTAGGCTTGAATGCGTCCAGCTCGGTTCTGATGCGAATCAGGGACGCTGAAATGTCCTTGGTGGAGCTTCTGCGTTTAGTGTCCATCCAGAATTTTCTTATGATGGCGCGACTGCTCTCCACGCAATCCTTCTCGGTATACTGCTCAGCCTGGGCTTTCGAGTCGAGCATTTTCGTCTCAATGAATCCCGCAAGGAGACCGGAATTCGTGTCCTGCGACCAGAGATATTCCCTGTGGTAACTGCTAACAACCGCGATCCTCCACTTTCCATCCTTTGAAGGTGTCTGCTCCGCGCTTGTCGCCGTCAGCGCGGTCAATAAGAACAGGATTGAAGCCAGGCCTGCATAGAGCCTTGAATACATTGAAATCATGCGTCTCTCCCCCCGTTGGCGATACAGGTTCAACGTCCAAATCAGACGCTGACAGAAACCTAGTATCCATGTAGAAGGCAATACAGGCGAGAAAATAAAAGTCAAGAGTGAAATGTAAATATTTCATCTTGATCTTTCTGCGCCAGCCCTGTATTTTGCTTCGGAGGGAATATCGGGTGTAATCAGCAATGCATAAGGAGGTGTCTATGAAAAGCAGTATTTTGGTGTTCTTTTTAGCTTTGTCTCTCTTCGGTGTTGCGCCGCATCTTCTTTTGTCCGGAGATGAAAGCTCCCCTGCCTTGGAATACAGGCGCCCGCCAAGTCCTGAATCCGTGACGACTGCAGAGCTTCTTCTTGAGATGGCAATGCATGACGAAAGCACTGTCATAAGAAAAGAGGCGGCAGTCAAGCTCGACGATTTGGAATGCATAGTGCAACTGGCGCTGAATGGCGAGCATCCTGACGCCAGAAAAATCGCTGTTGAGAAGGAACTTTTCAATTCGCAGACTCTTCTTGCTGAAGTCGGACTCAAAGACAAGGATTCAAGCGTCAGAATTGCCGCAGTCCAGAAGCTGGACTTGGAATCGGTGCTCGCTAAAATTTCAATAGACGATCCCCATTCTTACGTATGCGTCAAGGCTGCAGAGAAAGTCTGCCTAGACTCCAATCTTGCGAATATCTGCGAGAAAAGCAAATTTTGGAAGGTCAGAAGGATAGGAGTTGAAAAGATCAGTTCTTCAGACGAATACCAGCCGCTGATTGCAAAGCTTGCGTCTGGAGATGAAAGCTGGTTTGTCCGAAGATCTGCCGTCCGCAAACTGAAAAATCATGAAATTCTTTCAAAAATCCTTTCCGCAGAGGAGTCGTTCAAGGTAAGAAGATCCCTTGTAGAAGCCATGGCGCTGGATGAAAAGACGTTGCCAATTCTTAAAAAAGCCGCCATCTCCGATCCTGCCCCGGAAGTTCGCATTGCCGCAGTTGCCAGGCTGGAAGATTCCGGCACTCTTGGAAAAGTCGTTTCCTCGGACGAGAGCCAGGAAGTAAAGGATGCGGCACAAAGACGCCTTGATGCAATTTCAGACAAAGCCAAAAGATCGCAGGAAAAGGAAGACAAGAAAAGCGGAGCGAAGCGAGTTCCAAAATTATAGCGGACTTATGCGCTTGGCTTCACCAGGATTTTTTTTGCGATTTCCATGGGGATTATGTATCTTTGTCCATGCAGTGCTACAAGCATGCTGGGTGCCCCTGATTCTTTTCGAAGGACGCTTAGTGGTGCGCCAGAGCAGAGCCCCATCTCAAGCGTCTTGATGTCGGCATTTGATCGTATGAGAGCCTTTTGTCCCTCATGGCATTCGCTGAGCGCAACCACGCATCTTCTTTGTTTTTCCGTGTCGGAATGTCCGTGTCCGTGTCTGTTCTGATTATGCGTCATTTTGCCTCCGCTCTCTTAAGACCAAACACGAATACGGCAAGTATCATTGCGCAGAAGATCAGCCATGGGATCGCCGATCCTGGCGAGACTGCCATTCTGCTTGTCTGGTAGAAGATTGTGGCAATGAGCCATGCAAGTCCTGTCAGATACGAGGTGGAGAATACAGTCCATCCAAGATTGGTCTCGCGATATACGGCGGCTATTGCGGCGAGGCATGGCGCATATATCAGGACAAAAAGAAGATATGCGAAAGCTGCGGATCTGCTCTGGAAATGCTTGCGCATTGCGGTAAAAGTTCCTTTTTCAACCTCGAGGGACTCTGCGGCTTCGTCGGCATCTTTTCCGGCTGTCGCCACCGCATCTTTGAGTCCGAGCGGGTCCCTGAGGGAGGTCAGAAAGCCGGAATACCCCCTTGGTATTGCCATGAACGCCTCTTTTATTCCCCCCCAGAAATCGAAACCGTCTCCGCCTTCAGCTTCCGTGGCGGCGCTCTTAGATTCTCCACCGGCTTCTTCGTCCGACTGGGCATAGAGGGAGTTGAGCGTTCCAACCACAGCTTCCTTCGCAAAAAGTCCGGTGAAGAGTCCAACCGTCGCGGGCCAATTGTCGTCGCGAATTCCCATCGGGCGGAAGACTGGTGTGATAGTCCTGCCTATCGCGCTCAGGAGCGACTTGCTCGAATCCTGGTTGCCGAAGCTTCCATCTGTCCCGACCGAGTTGAGGAAACTGAGGACAATCACAACGAGTATTATGACTTTTCCAGCGCGCATGATGAAGCCCTTGAGCCTGCTCCACGTATGAAAAAAGATTCCATTGAAGGTCGGGACATGGTATGGCGGGAGTTCCATCACGAAAGTCGAGACATCTCCTTTTAAAATGGTTTTTCCGAAAAGGAGTCCCATCACGACGGCAAGCAGTGCCCCGATGGCGTAGAGGGAAAAAAGCATGAGGCCTGCATTCTCCTTGAAGAAGACTGCCGCGAAAAGGGCGTATATCGGCAGTCTCGCTCCGCATGATATCAGGGGATTAATCATTATTGAAAGAACCCTGTCGCGCCGGCTTTCGAGCGTCCGTGTCGCCATTATTCCAGGGACGTTGCATCCGAGTCCGACGAGCATCGGAATAAATGCTTTGCCGGGAAGTCCGATCGTTCTGAGGAGCCTGTCCATCACAAAAGCCGCCCTTGCCATGTAGCCGGAATCCTCCAATATCGATAGGCAAAGGAAGATCAAGGCTATTGGCGGTATGAATGTTGCGACGGTCTGAACGCCGCCGCCAATTCCTTCTGCCAGAAGCGTCACTAGGAATACTGGAAGCTTCCAGCCCTCCAGCAGATGCCTGAGTCCGTCCACGAAAATGGTTCCGCAGATCCCGTCGAAGAAGTCAATGAATGGCGCACCTGCGTTCATTGTGATGACAAATATCATGTACATTACAAAAAGAAATATCGGAAGACCGACTACTCGGTTCAGAACAACTTTGTCAATTATATCAGTGAAGCTTCTGCTCAGTTCAGCCTCGCGGTTTATCACGTCTGCCGAGAGTCCGTGAATAAAGCCGTATCTGCCGTCCGCGACAGCGATGTCGGCATCGTCGCCGGTGTGCCTATGTATCTTTTGGGATTCCGCCTCGACCGAGTCCGCAATAGAGGGACCGGCAATCTCCTTGGCAAGTTCGTCGCCTTCAAGGAGCTTTATCGCTAGCCAGCGCCTGTCAACGGAGCTTTTAATTGCCGCGTCGGAAACTTTTTCAGAAATTGCGCGGATTGCGTTTTCGACAGGCTCGTCATATTCGACATGTGCCAAGGAGACACGGGGAGCATCGAGAGCCTTGTCAATTGCGTCGAGCAGTTTGTCCAAGCCCTCGCCTCTGCTAGCGACGATGGGGAGCACGGGGCAGTCGAGATGCCCTGCAAGATGCTCCACTTCAATCTTGACTCTGCGCCGCTTTAGAATGTCCATCATGTTGAGAACGACAAGGGCGGGAGCCTTTATTTCAATGAGCTGGGTTGTCAGATAAAGATTGCGCTCGAGGTTTGTCGCGTCAACGATGTTTACGACCAAATCCGGCTTTTCGCGCAGGACAAATTCCCTGGACACCTTCTCATCCGGAGAATAGGCGGAGAAGGAATAGATTCCCGGCAGATCAACGACGTTTATCTCCTTGCCGCCGTGGCGGTAACTGCCCTCCTTTTTTTCGACTGTGACGCCGGGCCAGTTGCCGACCCTCTGATTCGAGCCTGTCAAGGCGTTGAACAATGTGGTCTTTCCGCAATTTGGATTTCCAGCAAGGGCGATGGTGAATTTTCTCATGCGCGGAGTTCCTCGACTTCAATGGAGTCCGCTTCGTCCTTGCGCAGAGAAAGGCTGGATGAACCAATCCTGATTTCCACGGGATCGCCCAAAGGCGCAGTTCTGACAATTGTAAAGACTGTGCCTTTCGAGAGCCCCATTGAGAGCAGTTTCTGCCTGTATCTCTGTTCCGATTGCGCAAAGCCTGTCAATTTGACTTTCGCGCCAACATTGCATTCGCGCATTTTCATCCCATATCCTTTCCATTTTCCATTTTTTTAAGCATATCCCGCAGAGTCCTTTTGTGCTCTTCTCTTCTGTGCAAAACACCTTTATTAAGCGATAAGTAAAGTCCTTAGCTTATCCTAAATAGATTCATAAAAAAATTATTCCGGAGCCATAACCAGAAGGTAAAAATAGTCTCCAAAATCAATTTTCCGGATGCACCTCATCCCCATGATCGAAAGCAGTTCTTCCGGAGAGACACGGATCTGCATCGGCGGTCCAAAAGGGGTCTCCTTCTTGTGAATCTCGACAATAGCCAGGATTCCATCGGGCCTGAGTATACGAAGAGCCTCTTTCCTGAAGCCTCCAATCTGGCTTTCAGTGAAGCCGTGAAAAACCAAAGACATGTACATGATGTCAATTGACTTGTCCTCGATCGGCGTCTCCGCCGCCATGTCTCCGAGGATGGGAAGAAGATTACTTCCGGTCGCCTCGGCTGAAAGGGCGGCGATGCTGTCCCCGTCAGGGTCAATCGCATAGACTCTCCCCCCGCTCCCGGTCAATTTAGAGAACTCCTTCGACATGTATCCGTTTCCACAGCCGGCATCGAGAATGATCTGCCCCGGGCGGATATTCAGCGCCCCAAGGATTGCAGATTTATCCAGCATGGATTCAGAAGACCTGCCCTTGTGCTCGTGGCGATGCGGGATTCCTGCTTCGCAAGCGGAACTACATTGCGGTTTTTCCGCGCTCATAGGTGTTCAACCTCTATTTTCAATGCGTCGTCCTTTCTGAGGGAAAGATGATAGCCTCTTATCTTGATGTCTATAGGATCGCCCAGAGGAGCCACACGCTCGATCTCGACAACGGCGCCTGGCGTCATGCCCATCTCGAGTATTCTCCTTTTCGAGTCTCCAGTGTTTCTCAACGTCAGCACTTTCGCCTTCTCCCCAGCCTTCATTTCGCCCAGTCTGCCCCTTCTGGCTCCAGTATTTTCCTGCCTGTTGATCGTTCTGACTTCTTCGAGAATCGCCGAAATGCACTTTTCGCATTTTTCCTTGAAGATGCCGTGCTCGCATTTGTCAGAGGATGCCGAGATCCATTCTGTGAACGAATGCGGACAGCGCTCGAAGAATTCCGCAAAGCGGATGAAGCGCTCAAGCACTACAGACGGGATGGAATGCTCCATCTTGCATGCCGCATCGTCCGCGTCAGACGGAGCGATCGCAAGAACTTTGATGAAAAAGTCCTTGAGTATCTCGTGCCTGCGTATCACGTCAACCGCCATTTTTTTTCCGGGCGGTGTAAGCGTTATCACGTCGTGTGGAGCGTAGTTGATCATGTTTTTTTCGCCCAGCGCGCGCAGAGCTCCAGTTACGGACGCATTGCTGACATTCAGCCTTCTGGCTATGTCCTTGGGTCTGACGGCCTCCTTTTCGGCAATTATCTGGAATATCGCCTCGAGATAGTCCTCGAGACTTGCGGTCAGGACTCCTTCAGCGTTCATCGCCTCTCCTCCTATTTTTCTTGGGACATCCTAAAACAATATATCAAAGCTAATCCTTTTCAAACTAATCCGCAAATAAATCCGGTGTTTTTATGGCAGACGCCTGATTCCGCGACGGGCACATACCATCCACATCATTAAATTCTCAAACACCACAGACTGCAATCAGAGGGGGCATTGCACATGATTTAATCGTATAGGAAATTGTATTTTCTATAATTTTCGTAATCGTAGTCGCTATCGCTATCAGCGGAGCGGTAATCGATAAATTTAGTTGAATACGAACCCAGTATGCCAGTCTCTCCGAGAATGAC
>DYRX01000450.1 GCA_020718525.1 Victivallis vadensis | reverse complement strand
ATAAAAAAGAAATTGCACCCTGAAGGGGTGCAACAACATTGGTAATTGGAAATAATTTATTATTCAAGTGTATTACGATTAGTATTTAAGGGACAGGACACTAGATTTGCCTGGCGGAAGTCCTTCTGCACAAGCAAATCTAATATTCCCACAGCTATGAAAGTTGTGGGAAAGGTCTGATAAGATCATCCGACATTGCATATTTTCCTCATAGGATTTTTCTTCTTGAAACCAGTTTATAGACGGGCAGTCCGACGCTCAGTATTTTCCGGACCGGGACATTCCTCTCGCCGAACGCCTGGATTGCATCCTTGTAGAGCACCGTCACCTTGTCCCCCTGTCTCACATCGAGGACTCCCTGGATATCTTGCTTTTCCGTGGCGAGACGGGTTGGCATAGCCGCCTGGAAGAGTCCGGAATTTTCCGCCGTTTCCTCAAGCGATATGAGTTCCGTCTTGCCGCTGGAAGTCGAAACAGTCACGGCGACTTTATCCTTTCTGCCCCTGTCAATGTTTCGGTCCTTGTCATCCACCTGCATATATATCTTCTGTCCCGGCGCGAGAAAACTGATCTCGTCTTTTTTCTCCGCCACTCCCGATGCTGTAAATGCGGCGCTTCCTATATCAAGTCTCGCATCAGTTCCGAGCATAAGCAGGTCGCCCCAAGTTTTAGGGCGCACACTTGTCTCGACAGCATCAGTTCCGGCAAAATAGCTTGTTCCTCTGCCACCGTTGTTCAAATTGATGTTGAAGCCGACAAAGCGTCCAGTCTTTGCACCGCCGCTGAATCCGGCTATGGTCTCCGGGGGAAGGCATATTTCCAGGTTGTAGCCCGAATTAGTTATCGCCGTATATCCTTTGTAGCCAAGCGGTTCCAGAGGGATGACCTTCCTAGTATCCCCTATTTGATGCGCAACTTCGAAACCTGGCAGTTCCCCTGTCATCTTAGGCCAGAAAAAAAACTGGTGGCAGGTCTTGGAAAAGTGGATGCGGTCCGGCTTCTCTTCCAGCATGTCGAACCAGACTTCCAGACAGTCGCCCTCCCAGAAATTATTGTTGCCGGCGACCTGTATTCCTGGTTTGCTGTCCTTGCAGGTCACGGCCAGGAAGATGCCATCAGGGTTGTAGCATATTTTAATGTCCATCGTGTCGGTTTTCATTTTCAGCAGGATCTCCGACCAGTCGCCGAAATCACCGTCTATCTTTGGATTTTTTCCAGTGAATGTCACTCCTCCGAACCAGTGGTCTATCCAATTTGGTTTTATGAGCTCCCGTTTTTTTTGGACGGCTGTCGTCTGCGTGTGGGAGGCAGTTTCATCCATGAATTTCCATGCGGAGCTTGGGGCGATGACCTTTTCCGGCGGATCGAATCTGGAGAGATCTGCTGTTTTCCGTGGACTTAGGGCTCCGGAATCGTCGGGGGATTTTATGCTCTGCTGTGATTTGAGCACCTCGAAGCGTCCCGAGATTTGCTCGACCTGTTGCCGGTAGAGTTCCTCGTCTATGGCTGTCCGGTAGAGCAGAGGACTGCCTGAAGCATCAGTCTTCACCTGGGATGGATCGGACTGGGATGACTGTGGATTGCCATTCTCTGAACTGTTGAAGCCTGTTTTTTTCCCGAAATCTGATTTCAGCATCGCGACAGTTTCGAGAAGCTCGCCAATGTCTTCAATCTCGTCGCCACCCTCGCCGATAAGTCTGAGAGCAACACTCATGGAAGGTTTTCCGCCTGCAGACGCATTGCTAAGCTTGAGCGATGAGGCTATGGATGCAGGTTCGAATCTGATCTGGCCGAGTGATTTTCCGACGGCGTCCGGCATTTGTTTCGAGGTCTCCTCATTGAACGCCTTTTCGGCTTTGCCTGCCGCCTCATCGGACTCGTCCAGAAAGTTTTCAGGCACTTTGCCCAGTGCTTTACCTGAGAGTTCGGCGGTCTCGGCTATTTTGTCGGCGGCTTCTCCAGCCTTGCCGGCGGCCTTGCCGCTTTCACCCTTGTCGAGCGCCTTTCCTGCATCGCGGATGCTTTCGGCGGCGGCGGAGAGCTTATTTCCTGCCTCGTTGAAATCGTCTGCGGCACTGGCATCGTGTGCGGCGGCTTTTTCTGAAAGTTTCTTCAGCATGCG
>DYRX01000139.1:6762-10367 GCA_020718525.1 Victivallis vadensis | reverse complement strand
GGGAATACGAGCATCTTCTTTCTGCTTTTGATCTTATTGAACGTCGCGTAGACTGTCGAGGGCGGACAGACCTGGTCGCGCAGTCCGACGGACATGAGGACAGACGCTTTGATCCTGGGCGCGAGATTCTGTATGTCTATGTAGCCCAGTGTGTTGAAAAATTCATCTTCGCGCTCGTGAAGCGGATCGTATTTTCTAAACCACCAGTCGCGGATTTCGCTGTATGCTCCGGAGCAGTCCATGTCCCAGACGCGCTTGTAGTCGGATAGGAAGGGGTAGCAAGACGCGCAGGCGGCGATGCGCGGCTTCCAGGGAGGCGCATACAACTGAGAGGGCTCCGCCCTGAGATCCACCGTTGGATGCCACTCTTTTCGCGTCTATCTCCTTGAATCCCATCAATATTCTGGCAAGCTGTCCCGTGTCGAGAAAAACACTTCTCATAAGGAGCTTCTCAGGAGATTCGATGCCGCGGATTATATGTCCACTGAAAGTGGATCCCCTAATCGAGGAGACATCCTCGCTTGTGCCTCCCTGTCCTCGGCAGTCCATCGCCGCGACAGCCAAGCCCATGGCAGTCCAGGACATAAGCGGAGAAATCTGTCCCGCGCTTCCGGTGTATCCGTGGAACTGGACGAGCGCCGGGACTTTGACTTCTACGTTTTTCGGCCGGACATAGAGCGAATGTATTCTGGCTCCGCCTACTCCAGTGAAATATAGATGAAAGGCTTCCGCATTGCGGGCGGGGTGCCTGATTGGCTTGAGCTCGACATCCGCATCTATCTTTTCCAGCTCGGCAAGCGCCCTTTTCCAGTAGGCGTCGAAATCTTTTGGCTTCGGGCTCTGCCCCTCGTATTTTTCCAGCTTGTCCAACGACATGTCCACCATAGGCATGGCAGTTTCTCCTTTGCTGTTTCAAAGACATAAAAACCGTAAACTAATCGTTCCGGGTCTTTATTCAAATGTTTTATCGCCGAGTTGAACAATATCGTAATTCCTCCACTTTTCCGCGATTGAGCAAGCAAAGTTGAAATAGCCTACCCAGAACGACCGCCTTGCTATGGGAGAGAGAATTTTGCCGTTCAGACAAGTCCCGGAATGTCTCATCCGAGTTGTAATTATGCTGAAAATGCTATTCGATTCGATCGGGGGGCTCCACCGGTATCGGAGTCATATTCGTAATCGGATTGATTGATTTCCACACTTTTTCAGTATTTTCTATTGAATCTTCAATCCGCCTGCCTTATTGTCCTGCATGTAAAAATAAAAATCCTATAGGGGCTTATGACAGACAGAGAAATTCTAAAACCGCTTGTAGACCGCATTCTTGAACTCTCAAATCTGCCGGTTCAAGAGTTCCGGAAAAAACTTTGGGCGGATCATCAGGGATTACTCAAAACTCCAAAAATACCTGTTTCAGTTTACTGGGAAGGCATCCCGAAACCTCAGTGGACAGCACTTCTTGGAAATAGTATGCAAGAGTGTATTTCAGAAACTGCAGTGGAAATGGAATTTTTCCTTAAAAGAGTCATATGGACAGCGGAAAATATTCCGGACGACCATATCGTATGGCCTCTTGTCAAACTCATAGTTCCAATTCGCAAAAAGCAGGGTTGGGGATTTGATGTTGACCGGACAGGTTCCCACAGTTCGCTCGAAGCGGCGGCTCTCGCAACTTCGATGAAAGGTGCTATTGATCTTTCAAAACTCACCGAACCCGATTGGGAAGTGAACGAAGCCGCATGGCGGAACAAGCAGGAAGAAGCCCGCGAACTTACAAATAGCCTGCTTGACCAATATCCTTTTTTTGACAATCTTGCGTTTTCACCATTTGATATCGCCGCAGATATGCGCGGCATTGAACAAATTATGATGGACGCAATAGACGATCCTGAAAATCTGCATGGACTGATGGCTTTTATAACAACGGCTATAGAAAAACAGCATTTGCAGAGAGATGAGATGGGCTGGATCAATCAACAGCTTATCGACAGAAGCGGACAATATCAACCTGTTCTTGAACATCGCATCCACTGTGCTCATATCACTCATGGAGGCAGAAACGGAGACCGATCACTTAAACTTTGCCATGAGTGGCCTTATATTTCATCACAGACTTCTTCAGGATTCGGTCCCGACATGTTTGCAGAATTTGTTCATCCATACAACAGCAGACTTGCAGAACACTTCAAATACAAAACGGTCTATTATCATGGATGTGAAACACTTGATCAGAAAATTGAACATATCCAGCATCTTCCAAATTTAAGAAGACAGCATGTGTCACCATGGTCAAGCGTAGCAAGAATTGCCGAAGTACTGCAGGGAAAAGCAGTAATGGAGGTTCACGCAAATCCTAGTGAAGTCTTTTTCGGGTGGGGAAAAAATGAAATTGACACCAATCTGAGAGGACTGATTGATGCAGGAAAAGGCATGCCAATGGATCTGAATCTCAGCGACATCCATTCGTACAACAATAGACCTGAAATAATGAAACTCTGGGCGGAAAGGGCACAGGTGCTGGCAGGCTGAAATAAATAAGAACGGTGCCATTCTAATAAAATTATTTTAGTATTGAAGCCGAGTCTGCCTCTGAAGATTTTAGGATTTGCCGTCGAAATACAATCTGATTGAATTGGAGAACAAATGAATAAATTGCATCTTTTTTACTGTGGATCTGCGTTCGTTGCTTTGACTGCATCATCATTATTTGGAGCCGAAATCGGTTTCATCGAGGATTATGCACTCTCGCAGAATCGCCCTGACGCCATGAAACAGCTCACTCCGCTGACGGAGGACTATTTTTATTACAGGACAATCTATTATCAGAGCGTCGGCGAATTTCAGAAGGCTGGCGAGGAGATCGAAAAGTGGGTTTTAAATCACGGCAACACGGGCAGAGCCGAATTGGCGAAGAACAGGCAGGCTTTACTGCTTTATGCGACAAATCAGAAGGGATCTCTAGACTACATCGCGAACAAGCTTGGTCTGTACTTCAATCATCAGAAGGAGTCTGATGCGAAAAATCTTGAAAAGATTCCAAGCGCGCTTTCGCCGAACCTGATCAGCTTCGACAGCTTGAAAAAAAGAGCTTTCTCAAGCTATGGAGAATCTGTGGAAGGCTTCGAAGCCTGCGCCCTGGATCTCCTAGTCGAAAAAGACCTGACGCCGAATGTCCGCAGAAGTTTTCTCCAAAGCCTTGTCTATCCTGACTATCCGAATCTGCCCGCCCTTGTCGTTGCGGATCTCCAATACAGAGGAAGCCGAGGCTTCGGATCTTTGCCTATACACTTGCAACTTCTTTCAAGCCAGCTTGACGAATGCGCAAAGCTCATGCCCAAGCTGAAATACAACAATTCTTTTCTGGAAACTTGCATCAAGAGGCTCCAACCCGATGGCGACTACAATTTTGCTCTTCATCCTGAGGAGGAGGAAGCCTACCTTGATCGTCTCCTGAATTTCAGCAGACCCCTTGAGCCTGCCCAGAACTTGCTAAAGTCCACTGTCATATATTCGAAACTCAAATTCAACATTAAAAAAGGCGTTTTCGACAAGACGCTTTTCCTGGAATATGTGAAGATCCCGAAAAACGTCTTCTACATCAGCGA
>DYRX01000139.1:3840-6662 GCA_020718525.1 Victivallis vadensis | reverse complement strand
AGGCGCTCAAAGAAAGAGTTGATCTTGACTTTTCTCCTACAAACAGGCAGATACAGAGGCCAGGCGAAAAAGTCTCCCTTTCGGTAAATGTTAAAAATGTAGAAAAATTGTTTGTGAAAGTTTACAAGCTGAATCTGCTCAACTACTACAGCGACAAAAAGTTGGAGCCAGGCTTGGACATCAATCTTGACGGTCTTGTCCCGAACCATGAGGCTGTGCATGAATATCGAGAGCCGGGCATACGCCGAATCGAGAGGAGCTTCGAGTTTCCAGAAATCCAGGACAGAGGCGCGTACATCGTCGAGTTCATTGGTGCAGGCAAAGTCAGCAGAGCCATGATACGCGTCGGCTGGCTGAATGCCGTATCGGAACTCGAAGAGGCAGGGCAGAGGATTTCCGTCTATGACGAGTCAGGCAACAAATTAGCAAGCGCCAACGCAAGGGTCGGCGGCCACAAATTTGATTCAGACAAGGATGGAAATATTCTAATTCCATTCAGCTCCGAGGGCACAAGATCAGAGAAGATCATTGTGAGCTCCGGAGATTTCTCCTCCCTGGAGCCAATCGAGCTCGCCAGGGAAAACTACGAGCTTGATGCCGGCTTCTATGTTGACCGCGAATCTCTTATTGGCAGAAAAGAGGCGAGCGTCTTCCTGAGACCCTCTCTATACATTGCAGGAAAATCTGTCCATCTTTCGATACTTGAAGACATAAAGCTTGAAATTTCCTGCACAGACAATGATGGCGTTGAAAATGTCATAACCCTCGACAGGATAAAGCTTTCGGATGACAAGGAAACAGTGGAGAAATTCCGTGTGCCCGAAGGGGCGAGACGCATCTCCTTTGTGCTGAGAGGAAAACTGAGATCGCTGAGCGAATCCAAAGACATCTATCTGAAATCGGATACCGCTTCATTCGAGATCAACGGAATTGATTCGACGGAAAAATTTGTCTCACCCCTTCTTGCCAAAGAAAATGGAAGCTACAAGATTGAGCTCAGGGATAAAAACGGAAGTCCAGTTCCGGGAAAGGCCATCAATCTCACCCTTAAAAACAAGTATTTCAGGCAGACTGTCGAATGCGTGCTAAGGAGCGACGCGGATGGAAATATTTTTCTAGGCGACCTGAAGGACATCGAACACGTCAGCATCGCAGGCGATTTCATCAACAGATGCGTGAGCCGTCTTTGCGGAGACTCCGCAAAATATCCTTCCGATTTGTGCTTCGCCGCAGGCGAGTCTTTTTCCATCCCCTATATTGGATGCAAAACTGTGCCTGACAGAAGCGAGATCGCTCTTTTTGAAGTCCAGGACAACGATGTCAGAAAAAACTTCTTTGACAAAATTTCCTTGAAGGACGGCTTCGTGCATGTTGGCGGCTTGCCAAAAGGCAATTATCTGCTTGCTCTGAAAATGCAGAAGACCGGAGTAAACATTCAGATCGTCGAGGGAAAAAAGAAGGGCGATCTCATTGTTTCCGATTTGCGAATTTCGCAGATTTCAAATCCAAGCCCGCTTCAGATCGCGGAGCTTGAGGCCAAGGGGGATAAAATAGTTGCGAAAATCGCAAATGCCGGAGAAGGTGCAAGGGTGCATGTTTTTGCAGACGACTGCGTCTGGGGAGAAAACTTCTCCGTCTTCAGGAGGCTTGCTACGATCGAGATTCCGAACCCGGTCTCGAAACAGCTTCGCATTCCGTGTTCCCTCTCAGAATCCGGCATAGCGCTCGGATCCGAATATGATTACATAATCAGGAGAAAATATTCGAAAATCTTTCCTGGAAACATGCTTCCAAGACCAGGGCTTATCTTGAATCCTTTTGTCCTCAAGCAGACAGAAACAAAGCAGAGCGACAAGGGAGAAATGGGCGGAGAATTTTCAGCCGATGGCCTTGCCGACGCGGAATCCCTTGCAAGAGGAAGGAACGCGCTCTGCGCATCTCCATGCGGCTATGCCGATTCGGGGGGAGAAGGCTCTGCGACATATGAGCTTTCATCCTATGCGGACATTGACTATTTTGCCGGAATATCTCCTCTTTTTGCCAACTTGACGCCGGACAAGGACGGGATCATTGAAATAGCAGTTGACAAAGTTCAGGGAAGACGAAGCTTCACCGTTGTTGCTCTCGACTCGGATGAGATTGTTTCGCGTTCAATCTCACTTCAATCGGGAAAAATTTCCACAGTTGACCGCCGTCTCAGGAAAAGCCTTGACATGTCAAAGCATTTTGTAGAGAAGAAGATCAGGACGGCGCTTAAGAAAGGGGAGGAGATCAGCATACCGATATCGAGCACAAGCTCCTGGATGATCTACGACAGCATTGGGAAGGTCTTCAATCTTTTTGACGCACTCGACAAGGGGTCTGTCCTTGCAGAATTCGCATTTCTCTGCAAATGGGACTCACTCGACGACAAGAGCAAGGAGGAAAAATATTCCAAGTACGCCTGCCATGAGTTGAATTGGTTTCTTTTCAGAAAGGACAAAGGATTCTTCGACAGAGTTGTAATGCCTTATATAAAAAACAAAAAGGACAAGACTTTCTTGGATCTCTGGTTCTGCAATGCTGATTTGTCTGCGTATTCGGAGCCGGGCAGATACTCAGAAACTCTCAACTCCCTGGAAAAAGTTTTACTCTCGTCGAGGCTTGGAACTTTGGAGTCAGGAAAAAGATTCATCAGAGAGAAGTTTGACATGATTCCGCCGGATCCGGAAAGAGCCAATTTTCTTTTCAAGACCGCGCTCAAATCAGGCGCTCTCGATGTTAAAGAGGGTTTTGCAAAGGAAGTCTCCGTTTTGGGCATGGGTGGAGCAAAAGATGACGAG
>DYRX01000139.1:0-3740 GCA_020718525.1 Victivallis vadensis | reverse complement strand
GCAATTCTACAGGAGGCTTGATCAGACGAAGGAGCTTGCGGAAAACAACTACTATGAATTGCCTATTTCTGCGCAGAACAGCACACTGGCTCCGGTGAACGCATTCTGGAAGGATTTTTCGGATCAGAATGGGACAAACGATTTTCTTTCCGCCAATTTCCCGGAGGCGTCGGCGAACAGTACAGAGATACTGCTTGCATTGGCTTCACTTGATCTGCCCTTCAGTCCTGGAAAAATTGTCCCCGAAGAAAAGGACGGCGTGATGAAGATTCTTGCTCCAGAGAGACTTCTGCTTTTCTGCAAGAAAATATCGGAAGCCGAGATTGCGTCCGAAAAGGCGCCGGTCTTTGCCGCACAGCGATACTTCCGAAACGACGACCGATACATCTACGACAGGAACAGGCAGATCGAAAAGTATGTAAGCGGCGATTTCCTGCAAAACACGGTATATGGCTGTGCAGTGACTGTCACAAATTCAGCATCGGAAGCGCTTGACATTGAGATTCTTATGCAGATACCTGAGGGCGCGATTCCCGTTCAGAACGGATTCTGGACGAAGACGGAGCAAAGCAATCTTGCCCCATTCACGACTCGGCGTCTCATCTACTATTTCTATTTCCCGAAAGCTGGAAAGTTCGGACATTATCCAGCGCAGGTCTCGATTGATGAAAAGATTGTGGCTTTCTGCGAGGCGGCAACTCTCAATGTTGTCGAAAAACTTGACGTGCAGGATACGGAGTCCTGGGACTACATTTCTCAGGAAGGAAGCGACGCTCAAGTGCTGAGCTATCTCTCCAGCAAAAATCTCAACAGAATATCCCTTAGCAAGATCGCCTTCAGGATGAGGAACAAAGATTTCTTCATGAAAGCATATGCGATTCTCAATTCCGCCCGCGTATATGATCCTGTCATCTGGTCCTATGGGATTTTTCACAATCATGTTCCGGCAATAAGAGAATATTTGCAAAACAGTCCGATTGCCTCTAATTGTGGAAGCTGGCTGAAAAGCGATATTCTTGACATTGATCCTGTCATGCGCAGAAGCTATCAGTTCCTGGAATACAGCCCATTTGTAAACGACAGGACTATGCGTTTTGGTCCGAAAAGAAGCATCCAGAATGATGCACTATGCACGCAGTATCAGTCGCTTCTGGGCATTCTCTCCTATAAAAAAGATTTTGATAATGATGATCTTATGTCTATCGTTTATTATCTGCTTTTGCAGGACAGGGTCGAAGAGGGACTCAAATTCTTTTCAATGGTGAAGCCGGAAAGATTGCCATGCAGGCTTCAATATGACTATTTTTCGGCATATCTTGCGATGAGTAAAGGAGAGATTGCCGAAGCCGAAAAGATTGCCGGAAAATACAAGGACTATCCTGTTCCGAAATGGAAGAACAAATTTGCAGAAGCGCTACTGCAAATAGAAGAAATCAAGGGAGGCAAAGTGTCCGCACCAATTGACAAGGACAGCCGAGACTCTGTAATGGGTGCTCTTGCATCGAAGGAGGCGGCGATTGACTTCGACATAGATTCCGGCAAGATGAAACTGCACTATGAGAATGTCGGAGAATGCACAATCAGCTATTATTTGATGGATATAGAGTTTCTTTTCTCGAAGAGTCCGTTTTCAAGCGACTACGGCAAGCAGTTCTCATACATATTCCCAAACAAAGTCGAGACTAAAATTTTGCCAAAAGACGCCAGCACGGCAATTTTTGAAATGCCGCCCGAGTACAATTCTAGGAACTTGCTCGTGGAAATAAGCGCTTCAGGGAAAAAGGCGATGAAGGCGTATTTTTCTAATACAATGACCGTCCAGATGGAAGAAAACTACGGTCAGCTAAAGGTGTCCAGCAAAATTGATGGAAAAAGACTTTCCTCCGTATATGTGAAGGTCTATTCGAAAATGAAGGACGGGACTGTCTCTTTTTACAAAGATGGATACACGGACATGCGTGGGCAATTCGACTACGCCTCGCTCAACACTGACCAGATAAAGGATACGTCAATGTTCTCAATTCTGATCCTGAGCCGCGATCATGGCGCCGCCGTCAGGGAGGTCACGCCTCCTGCCAGGTGAAAAATAGAAAAACCTTTGCTGGCGCTTCTTGACTAATCGGATTGACTTGTTAGATTCTGAATCCGTGGGGCTCTTTTTGCTGTAAAAGACGAAAAGGCCGGACGCAGTTGTAAAAATCAAAAACGCGAGGTATTTCAATGAAATCGCTCGTCAGCATCTCCGCTCTTGTCCTCTTCTGTGCGGTAATCTCCTCGGAAAAATGCTTTGCTTCGGGAAGCATCTCGAACAAAAACTGGGTCAGCGTCGGTGGCGAAATGGGGCTTAGTTCCCATCCTTATGTCATGGTGACATCTCCTTCTGGCGAGCTTTATGTTGGAGGAACGTTCACTTGGGCTGGGAACACGCAATGCAAGTATGTTGCCAGATGGAATGGTCAAACTTGGGTCCCGCTGGGTTCAGGACTTAATGCCAAAGTAGAATCGCTTGCCTTTGATTCGAATGGCAATCTTTACGCAGTAGGTATTTTTTCCTCGGCTGGCGGAAAATCTGCAAACTACATCGCAAAGTGGGATGGCCAGGTTTGGAGTCCACTTGGCAGTGGATTGAGTCATTCAGCAAACACAGTCGCATGCGATGCGGCTGGCAACGTCTATTGCGGAGGATTTTTCACGACTGCCGGCGGCGTTGCCGTGAACAGAGTGGCAAAGTGGAACGGCACGACGTGGAGCGCACTTGGCAATGGGCTCGATTCGACTTGCGAAACATTGCAATGCGATGCGGCGGGAAATCTTTATGCAAGCGGCTATTTCGAGAATGCCGGCGTGGGTGCCGCGCTGAGAATCGCGAAGTGGGACGGGGCAAATTGGTCGGCTCTTGGCACTGGGCTCGATTCCTTTGCACGGCAGATCGTTTTTGACGGCAGTGGCAACATGTATGTGTGCGGAGGAATGACTTCAGCAGGCGGAGTTCCTGTTAAATATGTCGCGAAATGGGACGGAGCAAATTGGTCCGCCATGGGAAGCGAGCTTAACAATGCCGTGTACTCTGTTCTATTTGACAAAGGCGGGACACTGCTTGCGGTGGGTGAGTTCTCCGCGCCCGGCAATAGTTTTGCAAAATGGAACGGATCTGCTTGGGTGCAGGCACAGGCACAGGGACTCGACACCAATGGATTCTGTCTCGGAATGGATGCAGGAGGAACAGTGTATGTGGGAGGTCCTTTCGCATATGCTGGAAACCTTCCATGCGCGAATATCGCGAAGTGGGACGGCGCAAATTTCAGCCAGATCGGAGCGGGAGCTTCTCCATTTCAAGGTTCGGTCTCTGCACTGCACAAGTCTTCCGATGGAAACCTTTATGCAGGCGGAACTTTCACCAGCGACAAGGGTTCAGTCGCCAGCAACATCGCCAAATGGAACGGGACTTCCTGGTCTTCGCTTGGCATCGGCGTAAGCAGTTCCGTTCTGGCTCTCAACTCGGACAGCTTTGGCAATCTTTACGTGGGCGGATGCTTTTCAAGAGCCGGCGGAACTGACGTCAACTACATCGCCAGATGGAACGGTGCCGCCTGGTTTGCAATGGGCGATGGCTTCGACAACACCGTGAATGCCCTCGCAGTTGATTCTTCGAACGCTGTGTATGCCGGTGGAGAATTTGTCATGTCCGGAGCAAATATCGTCAATTACATCGCGAAATGGAACGGCGCGGCTTGGTCGCC
>DYRX01000449.1 GCA_020718525.1 Victivallis vadensis | reverse complement strand
CAGGGGAGATAACCGCAGGAGGGTCTTCAACTCGGAAGACGACTATCGGCTGTTTATAGATAGACTTGGATTTTTCGCCGAGACATACCGGGTCAAGGTCAGGGCGTTCTGCCTGATGCCGAATCATTTCCACCTTTATGTTTGTACTCCGGAAGGCAACCTGTCCCGCTTCATGCAGTCGGTGCTGACATCGTTCACTTCGATTATGAACCACCGCCACAGGACAAGCGGTCATCTTTTCCAGGGAAGGTTCAAGTCAATTGTGGTTGATGACAGGAAATACGGCATGTCTCTATGCCGCTACATCCACCTCAATCCGGTGCGCACGACGAAGTTCTCCAGGAGGCCCGTTGCTGAGAGACGCGCGGAGCTGCGCGGATATGCTTGGAGCAGCTACGCGGGCTTGATTGGTCTGAGGGAATGCCCTGCCTGGCTTGACAAGGGTGAGAATTATCCATGGCCTGGCAACCTGCGCGAGAAACAGAAAAGATATGCCGAGTTTGTCGAGGCTGGACTTTTGAGGGAGATTGAAAACCCGATGGAGCATGTCAGGGCGCAGAGCGTTCTCGGC
Source organism: Victivallis vadensis (assembly GCA_020718525.1). GTDB lineage: Bacteria > Verrucomicrobiota > Lentisphaeria > Victivallales > GWF2-50-93 > DYRX01. The sequence goes on along the minus strand of DYRX01000449.1, from coordinate 1,556 downwards.
TCCGACAGTTTTACGGAAATGGTGAGGAGAAAGTTCCTTGATTTGACTGGCAATATTTCCGACTGCCCGCAGGGGAAAAAGCTTTCCGCATTCCTTGACTTTGACAGGCTGTCTGATACTGTTGCCGCCTTCTATGGCGTGGGCAGTGAGCTTCTTTTTTCGAAATACGGCAGATGCAACGAGGCGAGGCAGGCGCTGATATATTTTTCGGAACTGTACTGCAGGGGGCGATATCCTTTGAAGGATATCGCGGAAAGGCTCAACCTCAAACTTGGTGGCTATGCGTCATGCAGGCGTAGCATAAGGGAAAAGTTGAAACGACAAAAAGAGATGCAGGCTAAATATAAATCATTAAGCAAACAGATAGAAGATGTCAAATGCAAGAACTGACCCCGATCTCTTTATGTTTTATTTGTGAAATATCAATGTTGCACTTGAATATTTCACAAAAAAAGGTATTGGTGTCTCATGGTTAAGCGTGAAATATCAGATGAACTATGCAGCGCATCGTCCGAATATCCGGTGGTCACCATTTTTGGTCCCAGGCAATCGGGCAAGACGACCCTTGCACAGAGAAGCTTCCCTAAAAAAAAATACCTTTCCCTTGAAGATCCTGACATACGCCTGGTCGCCCAGCAGGATCCGAGAGGATTTCTTGGAGTGCTTCCCGATGGTGCCGTTCTTGACGAGATACAGCGTGTCCCAGAGCTTCTTTCATACTTACAGGGAGTTGTTGATGCGAAGAGAAGCCCCGGCCATTTTATTCTCACGGGCAGTCATCAGCCTGAACTTCATCAGGCAGTGAGCCAGTCTCTTGCGGGACGCAGCGCCGTTCTGACCCTGCTCCCATTCAGCATACTGGAGTTGCGAAAATATAAACGGTTCTCGGATCCTTTTGAACTTATTGTAAAAGGCGCATTTCCAAGACTCTACCAGGATAACCTTGCATCCGAGCGTTTTTTCAACAGCTACGTCCAGACATACATAGAAAGGGATCTCCGCCAGATGATAAATCTCAAGGATCTCCGCAGATTCCAGATATTCCTGACGCTTCTCGCAGGACGGGTGGGACAGCTTGTAAACTATAGTTCCCTGTCGAATGACATAGGTGTCTCATCCACGACTATAAAGGACTGGATAAGCGTCCTGATAGCTTCATTTGTCGTGTTTGAGCTTCCTCCGTATTTTGAGAACATCTCCAAACGGGTGGTCAAGTCTCCGAAACTTTATTTCACCGACACCGGGCTGGCGGCGCATCTGGCGGGTATCCGGACCGCCGAACAGGCCGCGAGGGATACTATTCGCGGCGGACTATATGAAAATATGATTATCCTTGATATCCTTAAAAAGAGATTGAACCATGGGAAAAAAGCGGATCTTTTCTTCTATCGGGACACGCACGGAAATGAAGTGGATCTCATAATCCGCGATGGACGCACGCTGATCCCTGTCGAAATCAAGTCGTCCGTCACGTTCAATGACGAGTTCCATAAAGGGATAAAACGATTTAACTCAATCGCGGGAAACAGGTCAAGTGCCGGCATGATCTTCTACAA
>DYRX01000138.1 GCA_020718525.1 Victivallis vadensis | reverse complement strand
ATTCGCAGATATTGCCTCGCACGAGCCCCGATTAGTCGGGCTTCACTTGGAATACTGCTGAGAACTGAAGTCCGATCGGGTGGAATTCCAATTAGTTGAGCATAAAGAACATGAAATATTCTCTCACAAAGGCGCAAAGGCACAAAGGCACAAAGGAAGAATGAGACTTGCCTGTCCTGGAAGAACAAATATTGGACATCAGACAGGCGGACAATATTTTTCTTTACTTCGTGTGCTTTGTGTCTTCGTGTGAGATAATGTTCAACTTCTGGGAAATGCACTCAGTCCGATCGCTGTAGCCGTTTTCTGACGCCATACAGCCTCATTTTTTTGTCACTCTTGGATTAAGGGCGGAGTCTGTCGCAACTTCCACACTGCAATTAGCATTTCACACTTGATTTTTGGTTTCTCAGCATATACTGTCCTGCATGATGGAGATCGAAATTTCTATCAGTAAGACGGAACTCGTTACAGCCCAAAGAAATAAAAAATGATCAGATTTGGATCAATCGTTCTTACGGGCGTTTTACTTTCGCTTGCTTTTCTTGCTGGAGCCGATGAGTTCAGCTGGAGAAACAGCAATGCCGAACTGAAAGAAAACGGCGACATCGCATGGAAGCCGGAAGCCTTCAAGTTCAGTTCAGGCAAGTCCCTGCGCTACATAGACTTCGAATGCGGATCCGACAAAAATGACGGACTATCAACGGACTCGCCCTGGAAGCATCATCCCTGGGATCCAGCCGCTTCGGAGAAATCTGCCGAGTGCTCCGGAACGCACACCTACATATTCAAAAGAGGGATTGTATATAGGGGACGCCTGCAAGTCAGGGATTCCGGAGAATCTCAAGACAATCCGATCAGACTCACAAGCTCAGCTCAATGGGGCGGAGGCGAGGCGACAATAGCCGGCTCGGAAATTGTTTCCGGCTGGACGCAAAATTCCATCCCCAAAGAAGTTCCGGACAAAAGCAATGTCTGGTCCGCCGTGCTGAGCTTTTCACCAAGATGCCTCTGGATTTCAGACAAAGGTGGCGCAAGCAGGCGAATTCCGCTTGCAAGGACGCCTAACTGGAAGCTTAGCGATCCGGACGACATTAAAAGCGAATGGTGGTGCTGGAGCAATCCGCAGAAGCACTTCGACAACTTCATCAGCGACCGAAGCGGAAAAAAACAAAATCTTGGCATTGACACCGAACACATAAAAGGAGATCCGGACTATTTCGAGAACGCAGTGCTTTGGACTGAATATGGCTGGGTCATGGGAACGCCATATCCGACGCAGGTACTTGTCGTTGACATGGAACGGAAAGGATTGGGGTTTAGCGGGCAGTGGGGCGGTTCAGCCGGCGAGTCGAAGATTATCAGAAATTGCCGCTACTATCTCGAAGACAAGCCGCACTATTTGGACGATCCCGATGGGGAATTCTGGTTCGACAAGGCTGGAAAAGGAGGGATACTCTATTTAAGGGTGCCAGACGGCATCGGGCCAAATTCGCTCCAAGTCGAAGCTGGAAGGCATCTGAACCTCATTGACGCATCAAATATGGAAAACATCGAAATCTCCGGGCTTTCCTTCAGATTCACAAATGTCTACTGGAAGCTTGACGCTCCTCCATTCGCGCAGAAAGACGTTGATTCCGCATCCATACGTCTGCTGGGATCGGGAAAGAACATCAGGATCAATAATTGCAGTTTCGAGCACGTCAACATGGCTGTCCGCATGAAGGCGCTCAATCCGGGGGACAGCATTGACAAAGTACTGATAGCCGACAATGATGTGAAATATGCGGATTATGGCGCCTTCCAGATCGAGGACGGAGGCGGCTGGGGAAAAACAGATCCTGAAGTTGGCAGGCTTTACGATCTGCGGATTCTCAGGAACAATCTTTTCATGATCGGCATGCGACCCACCCGCTACGGGCAGGGACACGCACTGGTCGTAGATTCGGCAGAAACCCTCGAAGTTTCCGGCAACGTGCTTGAAAGATGCTACGGATCCGGGATTCATGTCTTCGGCTCCAAGAGAAGCGGACTTCCCGCCGACCGGCCTCTCTGCCGAATTCTCATACACCATAACAAGGTTGTGGACTCCATGCTCAACACAAACGACTGGGGAGGAATAGAAACTTGGCAGGGCGGTCCAGCATATGTCTTCAACAACATTTCCGGAAATCCGGGCGGCTACTGGCATTGGAAATTCACGAATCATCCGGATGAGCCCGGATGCGGACGCTTCGGCCATGCCTACTACCTTGATGGAGCGTTTAAAAACTATCACTTCAACAATATAGCCTGGGGCAAATCCAAAGATCCCCTGGACAGGCTCGGAAACTGTTCGGCTTTCCAGGAAATCCACAGCTATCAGAACTCCTTCTTCAACAACACCATATACAATTTTGTGATTGGATCAAGACGCCAGGCTCCCTCAGCCGGACGAGACAAGTTTCTTGCAAACATCTGGGACGGAATCGGGCAGATGGTCTTCCGGCACTCAGATCCTGCGAAATCCTCCGCGCAAGCAAACGCGGCCGATGCGGGTCCGCAGACAGATTCGTACGCATACGAGACCAATGCCTACTCAAGAAATATTTTCTACGACATTGCCGAATTCGGCGTCTTCGAGGCGAACGGCCGCCTTCTGAAATCATTCGACGAGTTCAAAGGAGCTCTCGCAAGGCGCAAGTCAATGAGAAGCGATCTCGGAATATTGTCGGACAAAGATCCTCTCCGCGATCCCGCAAGGCACGATTTCCGACCAAGCAAAAATTCCGCGGCGATAGGACGGGGAGCCAAGGTCTTTGTCCCCTGGAGCCTCTATGCCGTGGTAGGAGAATGGAATTTCTGCCCCGCCGGAGCCGATCCGACGCAAATCATTGATGATCATTGGTATATGGCTCCGTATTACACAGACAGGACTGCCTACCACAAACAGCCCACATTTCCATTGGAAGGAGTCGGCATAAGTTTGGAATCTTATGAAGACGGAGAGCTGGAAGACTGGACCCGGGGCGCGCTTTCCCTCGATGGAAGCACTCAATATTTGAAGTCGGACGATTTTCCACAATTTGTCGGAGGCAAATCAGCAGGCGCTCAGAGACTGCGATCTCCGGAAATCCTGAACGACAGCTTTCTCATCGAGATCTATTTCAGAGCCGCCAAGGACTGGAAGGACGCAATCCTGATGGAAAAATTAGAAGGATCCGGATATTCCCTGACCCTTGCCAGGACCGGAAATATCTGCTTCAAAGTTTCAGACGGGAAAACTGCGAAATTCGCAATTGAATCGAAATCAAGGATCAACGACGGAAAATGGCATCATGCAATTGCCGAGTGCGACAGGAAAAACAAAAAGCTGAACATATATATTGACGGAAAGTCCGACATTTCGGGAGAAGGCCCTGCTTCGGACATCTCCTTGGAAAATGCGGCTCCGCTTTATGTCGGAGGAAGCCCGGAGGGGCGGTTTTTCAAGGGAAGCTTTGATTTCCTGCGGATTTCGCAGGGGTCAATTTCAGACGCCAAAACCAGTCTCGAAGAGCTTTATTGCTGGCAGTTTGACGGACCGTTTCTGCGCGATTTCTGTGGAGTCAAGCCCCCCGGAGCAAGAACGGCAGGGGCAATTCAGAAATGATTGATTTGTCATTGAAAAAACTTGATTCCGAGTTTGCAAATAGCCCCCATCAGCCTTAAATTCATGCGCGCTTTTCAATATCGTATTTTAACGGGGAAATGATGGAAAAATTAGAAATATCCATAGTTGTGCCGGTCTTCAACGAGCAGGACAATCTTCGTCCCCTTCTCACTGAAATTGAAACAGTGATGAAAGGCCTGGGCAAGCCGTTCGAGATCATTTTTATTGATGACAAAAGCACTGACGGCAGTCTGAAGACGCTCGAGGAGCTAAAAAAAGAGAAGAGCTTTGTCAGGATCGTAAGGCATTCGATCAATTCCGGCGAGAGCGCGGCAGAAGCGACAGGCTTCAAATTTGCAAATGGCGATGTTATTATTACTATGGATGCGGACCAGCAGAACGATCCTTCTGACATTCCTTCCCTCCTTGCGTCTCTCGGGAAGGATGTTGCTGCAGTCTGCGGCGTGCGGAGAAAGCGCATGGACACGATAGTGAAAAAAATATCGTCCAGGACTGCTAATGCTTTCAGAAATTTTGTGACAGGTGACCGGATTTCGGATGCGGGATGCACCTACAGGGCGATACGCAGGTCGGCGCTCTGGCAGATACAGGTATTCAATGGAATGCACCGCTTCCTTCCAACTCTGCTTCGCTTCCAGGGATACAAGGTGATAGAAATACTGGTCAATGACAGACCCAGAACCAGGGGAGTCTCAAAATACGGCATCGGAAACAGGGTCTGGCGCGGAATCGCAGACTGTTTCGCAATGCGCTGGTTCAAGAAGCGCTGTGTCAGAGGGGATCGGGTCGCAGATGAAATACCATGGTAAGGACTTCAAAGCCTTTCCCGATCCGGAAAAAACTGAGCTTGAACTTGACAATCTTATAGAGCATCCGGACAGGAGCTCCTCGCTCAAGTTCGTCAAGAAGTTTTTAATATTCCTGCCCTTGGCGATTATTGCCATCGCAATTTTGTATGCGAGCCCTTTGAAGGATCACCTCTCCAGGGTCTCAGATCTAAGCCAGAAAATCAGAAGCTTCGGCATTCTAGCCCCCATTGTTTTTGTCGCGGCAAACGCTGTCCTGGTGGCGCTTGGCGTTCCGCGCCTCCTTTTTTGTCCCATTGCAGGCATGGCGTTTGGTTTTTCTATGGGACTTGTCTATTCCTCGCTTGGGAGCCTCATCGCCTATTATGCGATATTCATTTTTGTGAGATGGCATCTCTCCGATTTTCAAATGAACTACCAGGATATGCATGGCCGTTTGAGCAAAATTCTTGAAAAGGGTGGAGTCCCGGCTGTTATTCTGGCGAGACAAATTCCTGTACATGGCATGGTCGTGAACATAGTACTGGGGCTCTCTACCGTCAAACACAGGGATTTTCTGATTGGCACCTTGATAGGTCTTCTTCCGGAGGCGGTTCCCTGCGTCCTTCTTGGTACGAGCGCGGCTCAAAGCTCCTTCATGAAGAGCGTGACATATCTTGCAGTCGCCATGCTTATTCTTGTTCTTGCGTGGCTTTGCCTGGTTATTTACACAAAACGCCCCTCGAAAAATGCAGTCTAGGCTGGATTCAGTAGCCAGCTCCCTCGCTGTATCTTCTTTATAGACATGTAATAACAATATTTATTCATTATTTCTTTCTTGACTTTACATGTTAAAATGAAAGTGGCACTGAAAATAAAGACTCTGAGAAATTTGACATTAGGGGCTTGAATAGGCACACCATGCAAATTATCTTCTTACGAGCATTTGACTTCGCTTTGCGCGGTCTGCGTATGTTCGTAATGATTGGAAATGCGCTTGCTCTCATACGAAGCCTTGTGCTAGCAAAGATATAAAACCGACTGAAAGGTGAAAAAGATGCATATGTCTGACGCTCTGATTTCCGCGCAGGTTGGCGGAGCATTTTGGGCAGTGTCCGGTTCCATGGCTGGCTATTCGCTTAAAAAGGTCCGAGAAGAGGCGAGCAGCAGCCAGACCAATCTTATGATGGGAGTCTTGGGGGCATTCGTGTTCTCCGCGCAAATGATGAATTTTTCCGTCCCCCTGACAGGGTCAAGCGGTCACATTGGCGGTGGCATTCTTCTTGCGGCGCTTCTTGGTCCGTTCAGGGCTTTTCTAGCAATGGCGGCAATTCTCTCGGTGCAATGCCTGTTTTTTTCTGACGGCGGCATTCTTGCTCTCGGATGCAATGTCTTCAATCTTGCATTTTTCCCATGCTTTGTCGCATATCCGCTGATTTTCAAACTTATAAGCAACGCAAAATCAGGGACTTCCAACGCTTTCAGACTTGGCGCGGCAACTGTGATCGCCGCCACAGCCTCTTTGCTTATGGGAGCATTCTCCGTCGCGGTTCAGACTACACTTTCAGGCAACAGCGCCCTCTCATTCGCCCATTTTCTCATGTTCATGCTTCCCATACACCTTGCAATAGGCATAGTGGAAGGTCTTGGAACCTGGCTTGCAATAGAAATTGCCGTTGGCTCAAGATCCTTTTGTCCCGACTTCTGCGTTTCCACTTCATCTAAAACTTCATTTGCCCTTCCTGCTTCGATTGGAATTGCGTCCCTCCTGACAGGCGGATTCCTTTCGAGCTTCGCCTCCTCCTCTCCGGACGGACTGGAGTGGTCAATCGCCAAAACCTGCGGAAGCGAGGAAGGCGCGTCTCTTTTCTCTGACCATCTTCATGCCTTTTTGGCGCGCACTCAGGAATTTGTTTCGATACTACCCGACTACTCTTTTGAAGGATTCTCAGGATCTCTGTCTGTGCTCGCAAATCCGGCGGCAGGAATTGCCGGAGCAATTATTGTCTTTCTAATTTCTATGGCAGTCGCATCCATACCCAAGAAATCTGCGAATGCCGGCAGTGTTTCGGCATAGTCGCAAATCCCAGACATGTTTTTATGCGATCGCGGTCAAGAGACATTGAGCATAGGCTCCGGAGCGATCCCTTGATCATTCTCCAACTTGGATCAGCAAAATGGCTAAGGACAGGATAATATCGGTTATTGACATAGGAAGCAGTTCTACGGTGCTTCTAGTCGCGTCCTGTGTCGGGAGCAGAATTGAACCCGTCAACGAGGTCTACGCGATAACTCGGCTTTTCGATGGACTTGAGCAAAGCTCTGTTCTGTCTGAAAACTCGATCAGCTTCACTTTACGCGCCCTTGACGAGATGAAAAGGATATCAGCGGCCGAAAACGCAGAAGACATCGTCGTCACCGTCGCAAGCGGCATTAAAAAAGCTGAAAACAAAAGTGAATTCCTGGTCAGATGCCATAACGAGCTGAGCATATTCCCTCAGGTTCTCAGCACGAAAGACGAAGAAAAATACTCTTATTTCGGCGTCGTTCAGGAATTAGCCTGGGACGGACCGATTTTTGTTGTTGACGTAGGTGGATCCAGCTCCAGAATCGCCTATGGAAGCAGAAATCTCATGGTTGGTGCCCACACAATTCCTGTCGGTGCTTTTACCCTGGACGAAAATTTCAAGCTCAGCAAGGGTGCCTGGATTCACAATTGGATCCAGGCAAAAAGCCATATCCGTAAAATTCTCTTTTCATGCATTGACGAAATCAATTCATGGGTGGCTGGGCGGAAGATTCTCGTAGTTGCAAGCGGAGGAACTGCAACCTCCTATGCGAGGCTCATAATCTCCAATGAAACGCCCTACGACCGCAAGCAGATCAATTCAACGACAAGCTTCCTCAAGCAAATTTCCGCCATGAGCCGGCAGATATCTAGAATCCCGCTTGACAAGAGACGCAGGATGCTTCAAATACTGGATCCGGCACGTGCGCAGACGCTCCCGGCCGGACTGCTGATTTTCAGTTCAATACTTGATTTCTTCAATCTTGACGAATTCAGGATTTCCGCCAACGGTCTGAGATACGGAGTCTTGGCAAACTATATAAAACAATGAGTTGATTTGTGAAAAAAAACGTATCCGTTTCTGAAAAAAATGAAAAATCCTACATTTGCAGATTGGAAACCCTCGAAGGATCAGCCGAAGCCGCCTGGGAAATTCTCATTCCATTGTGCGAGCATCTGACTCTTCTCAACGACTTTGAGAGTGGACAGAAATCATTGATCGGCTACTTCGAATCCAGAAAAAATGCGCAATCCTTTGCTGATGCCGTCTCTGAACAAAGATCGATCCTTGAAACACATGGGATAAGAATAGGTCCTCTCAAAATAAAGTCCATCCGCAGAGAGGATTGGAGCGAAGCTTGGAAAAAATATTTCAAAGTCATGAAAATCAGCTCGAGACTGATAGTGAAGCCCGAATGGCTCGAATACAAAAACAGGAAAGAAAACGACATAGTAATCGAAATCAACCCCGGCATGAGCTTTGGCACTGGAAAACATCCGACAACCCAGTTCTGTCTCAAGCTCATCGAAAAATCTAGAAAAAAGCAGACTCAATCCTGTGCCGACATAGGCTGTGGCTCCGGAATTCTCCTCATCGCGGCGGCGAAGCTCGGCTACCATCCTCTGCTAGGCATTGACAACGATGCGGAAGCAATAGAAACGAGCAAAGAAAATCTTGCGCGGAACGACGTTTTAGATCGCGTGGGCTTTCTTAAAACTGCGAACATCGCAGATTTTTCCTCTAAATCAAAATTTGATCTTGTTGTCGCAAACATCCTCTCGACTCCCATAATCGAAAACAAGGAGCGCATCTCCTCTCTGCTCAAGACTGGCGGGACTCTGATCCTGTCTGGAATCATGGCATCGGAGGAAAAAAAAATCAGGGACTCTTTCGGAGCGCCTGATTTTGTGGAGGACAAGTTTTTAAGCGATGGAAACTGGGTGGCTTTTTCTTTTGTCAAGACATGACAATTGCCCTACATTATTTTTTCCTTTTCATGCGTTCTACCAATTCCAGCAGTCCGTCCGCATGTTTTTGCCAAGAATAAAGCTCATTTCCGACAAAAATGCACCTGTCCAGATGCTTTTGCACGAGAGCATCATAATTGTTGACAAATTCGAGGAGCTTTTCTGAAATGGAGGATTCATCGCAAGAGCCGATGATCAGCTCATCCGAAATTTGGGACAGTATCTCAGGGGTCCCTCCGACTGCTGTGCCAATCGCCAGTAATCCTGAGGCAAGCGCTTCGACAGTTGAAAGTCCGAAGCCTTCCAACTGCTTTGTCGGCATTACGAAAAGATCTCCCGCCCTGTAATAATCTGGCAAAATTGAGTCGTCAACGTTCCCCGCAAAAATAATTCTATCCGAAAGGCCTGTGTCCAAGGCAATCTTTTCGTATTTTCCTTTCAGAGGGCCATCTCCGACAATCAGAAGAACTGCCTTTTTATTGAAGACGGGGAAGGATCTGCAGAAGGATTTTATAAGGATATCAATTCCCGTCCGCTCTACCAGACGCCTCACTGTCATGACGACTACTTCATCATTTGAAACTCGAAGTCCAATCTTTTTCCTGTAATAGCTCTTGGGTTCAGCTCCTGGGAAAAATCTTTTTTGATCCGCCGCTCCAGGCAAAATGCTGAAAGGCTTCCCTGCAAGTTTTGGATGGTAATTTGCCATTAGACTGTGCATGTATTCAGAAAGCGTGACAACGCCGTCAGACAAGGAAAGATAAGTTTCCTCGTGCGAGTTTCGCAGTTGTGATAAAAATCTGACAGCATAGTTCGACAGCCCTCTTGCATTGCCGTGCTGAATATCGTATTCTGCGCTCCAGGGGGAGTGAAAAATATAAATCTTAGGAATATCGGCCGATTGAAGAATGCTTTTACAGCCTAAGGCGGCTGAAGAAGAGTGAATGAGAATGGCATCAGGCTTTTCCGACTCTATGCATTTTTTCAGAAGATTGCTTATACACTTTCTGTAATAGAATATTTTCAATGGAGAAATAAGCTTCTTGTCAGGATATGAGTAAAATCTGATTTTGCTTCCGGAAGCCTCTTCCGATTCGAGCCCGTCGTCACGGCAGATAACAGATATATGATGAGCTCCCTCCGACAATGCTTTTGCCGTCTCGTAGAATACTCTTCTAGCTCCCCCTATGCGAGCATAGCCAAAAGCATCAATTAAAAATAAGATTTTCATCTGCCTGTTAAGCTTCTCAGAAGATAAGCGATTTCAGGAAGGAGACCTGGAGAGAAATACTTTTTTGCAATTTCGCATGTTTCAATTCTGGCAGTAGCTCTGTTGCGGTTGGCGGTCCCTCCCAGCTCCATATTCACTAATGGCTCGCGAATTTCGCAGAATCTGACCCCGTTTTTCCGGCATCTGTAAAAGAAGTCATAGTCGGAGGAAATTTTATATTTTGTCTCATAAAAGCCGAGTTTTTTATATACGGAATTTTTCACAAAGCATCCCGGATGTATGATAGGCATCAAAATAGGGAACATGAAAAATGGTCTGCAATGCCTCAGGAGTTTTCGCGAATCTGCGTAATGAAAAAAGGCCGAGCTAATTAAGATCTCGACCTCTGGATGATTTGCGAATTCCGAGATTATTTTTGGAACTGCTCCAGGCTCATACCAGTCATCGCTGTTCAGTATGAAGACAATCTCAGAATTAGCTCTAGCAAGTGCCATGTTCCAGGCTCCGCTGATACCGCTTTTGTCTTTTTGATCTATTATTTCGTAACCAAAAGCCTGCCCTTCCATTTTTTTTCTGATGATCTCGATTGTTGCATCAGAAGAGCCGCCGTCAACAAAATAGTAATAATCTGGCGGTTTTGTCTGAATCAATACAGAATCTATCGAGCGTGAGATCGTCCTTTCGGAATTAAGACAGGCTGTTATTACGGAGTAATTCAT